>WRCX01000010.1 GCA_009783705.1 Candidatus Bathycorpusculum hydrogenotrophicum
ACTGTAGAGGGTGTGGGTGATCTTGAGTTTGATGATTTGGTTTTTGTTGGTTGGCTTTATGATGGTGAGATTTACAATGCTGGTGACTCGTTTAGGATTTTTGAAGATGTAGAGTTGGTTGCTGTTTGGGGATCTCCTAGCGCTTACGCTATTTCTTATGTGTTAAGTGGGGGCGTTAATGCGAATGGTAATCCTGTTTCTTATGCGGTGGATGATCTGCCTCTTGAGATTGCGGATCCTTATCGTGCGGATTCTATTTTCTTGTATTGGATGGCCCTCTATGCTAATGGCACTGAGAAGTTACTGCTGAATTCTATCATTCCACAGGATGTTAGAGGCGATATAGTGTTGACTGCTTATTGGCGTCCTGTGGCTGTGTATGATATTATCTACGAGTTGGAAGGTGGGGTTAATGCACCTGATAATCCAGTTTCATACACAGTGTCGGATCTCCCGATTGCTATTGCTGATCCAACCATGGAGGGTTATGTTTTCTTAGGTTGGATGGTGGAGTATGCTGATGGTAGTGTTGTTGGTCCTGTGCTTGATTTTAGTGTTCCAGTGGGTACAACGGGTAATATTATTCTGACCGCACAATGGATTGTGGTGGAGACAGAAAGTTATAGTGTGATTTATGATGGTAATGGGTACACAAGCGGTACTGTACCCGTAGATAGTAATAATCCCTATGATAGCGGTAGTCAGGTGACTGTCTTGGGTCTGGGTAGTTTGAGTCGTAGTGCTCATTCTTTCCTTGGCTGGACAACAAGTCCCAATGACACGGTTGTAACCTACAGTGCCGGTTCAATCTTTACTATTACAAGTGATGTGGTGTTGTATGCAGTATGGCAACAAGCTACATCACCTGAGCCTACACCAACTCAGTCTGCGCCAGTTGCTCGCTATACAGTGAGTTATGTACCTGGGGCGCATGGTACTTTTACTGAAAAGACTGTACGTGGGCTTGTTTATGGTGATTTAACTCCTGCGGCGCCTATGGTGACAGGTGAAGCTGGCTGGGTTTTTGCCGGCTGGTCTCCAGTGCCAAGCGCAACCGTAAGAGGCGATGTGGTTTATGTGGCGCAGTGGGTCCAAGAGCAACCTGCGTTGTTTACGGTGAAGTTTATGGCTTGGAATGGGGTGCTTTTGACATCTCAAACTGTACCCTGCGGCGGTAATGCAACTGCGCCGCATGATCCAACGCGAGAAGGTTATACATTCATAGGCTGGGATCGCGACTACACCAATATAACCTCAAACCTGACTGTTACCGCTCAGTATGTTGCTGACAGTGAACCTCCCTCTCTACAAGTCTGGGCCCTTGTAAATCTAATACTGGGCATCGTAGGTCTCATACTGGCAATTATCGTAGTCATCTGTGTACTGTTAAAAAAGAAACAAAAACAAAAAAAAGAACAGGATGAACAGAAAGCGTCTGAAAGTCAAAATAGTGCAGAACACAAAAATGAACGGACTGACGATGAGAAAACAAAGAAGCAGAAACAACACCAAATACTATGGCTCTTAAGTTTCATCCTGGGCATCGCAGGCATCATTGTGTTCCTACTTACTGAGAATACAAGTCTACCCATGGCATTAGTTGACCAATGGACCATTGTAAATGCTATCATATTCATAGTAGAAATCATCGCCATCACCCTCCTAATATTTAATCGCAAAAAGAAAGACGACAGTAAAGAAGACGACAACAAAAACGATACCAACCTCTCTACAGATAGTACGTTAAACAATAGCAACATAAACAACACCAACTATTCTCTTTTGAAAAAAACATACTCGTTTAAGGGTTACTTGGCCTGTATTTGAGCGGCGGTTAATGGAAAAAGAGTTCTATTTTCTCTTAAATACTCGTTTAACAGTTTCGATTTGTTCGCCAACAACTTCAATGTTGTCAATGTTTCCCAGTCCTTTTTTGGCTGCACTTTTAATATGGCTGATTTCATGAGGATCTATACCCATAACACGGCTACATGTGGCGTCTGTTGCAACCGGATCGTTACCTGCAAAAATTAGATTCATCTTAACAGGCACTCCATCGATGGGTCCCTTACCTTCCATGGCCGTGAAACCATCGATTACTGTTAAATGCGGCTTGAGAACCGAGTTGATGTCAACAATAACTTTACTTATACCAATGGCATGGTATTTGAATTTGAATTTATCCGGCAATAACCCAAACATGTTTTTCATGCCCAAGGTAACCTTGGTTGAGGAATGGGTTTTCATCTTAGCGGCACTGATAAGCGCTGATTGGGTAACTATCTGAGGAACCGTTATGTCCTTTAAGACCTCACCCCCAACAATTTTAATTTTGACTTTGTCTTCTATATGTCGCAAATTGAGGCATTTTACTCCATATCTGCTACACATTTCTGCCATGCCGGTGGCTTCAAAGGCTTTGTCTGCATCAGTCATGGTTGCATCAGATTCAACTACAAAAATTTCCACAGGAAGTTGCTTGAGTCGCTGAATAAGCGCCTCGACCACAACAGGATCGGTTGTAGCTCCTGTATCCCATGTCATGGTTGTGATAAAATTAACCTTGATAAGCACTCTGCTAAACCCTGTCAACGCAGATTTATAATCGATTAAATCCAGAGCTCTAAAAACAGGCTCAAATCCACGTTCGCCCTCAATGATTCCAACCTTTGATGGCTCCATAGAATCCTCTTCTCATTACTTATGGTTGGGTGCTTTAAACGTTTAGCTACACCAAAAAGCCCACAGCTAACCCAAACGCTAGCCCTAAAAAAATTGGAAACGGCAAACCGGGAAAGATGTTTTTTTTCTCCAGTACACGAAATGTGATCACTGAACCCACCATAATACCAGCGATGGAGGCGGCGGCTGCGAGAAAACTCTGGGGTTGGGAGAAACTAAAAATCATGGTGCCGGTGAGCATAGAGTAGAACACCAAATCACCCAGTCCCATTTGAATGTCTTTAAATGAAAAACTCAACCCGGGGAGTTGCTCAAGACCTGAGGACTGTGCAATTTTACCCACCGGACCCTTATACACCGCAAATATGTCATAAATTGATAAAAACACCAAAATCAAAACTGCACTCCAAAGCGATATAGCTGCAATGTTGTAGCTAAAAAACATACCCAACGCGCCGCCTATGCAAATAACTGTGATATTACGCACTTTGCTACCTAAGCGAAATATAGATAAAACAAAGAATGCCGTAACAGCTATCGATAGGGCGATGATCGCCACCCAGTTGGCTAAGAAGGGAACATATGCTGATAGAGCGGCAAAAAAGAAAAGCGAGGGCAACATAGCCGCTGCTGTTAGGCACAATGTAATTGCGCCGGTTATGATGCGTTTTCGGTTGTGTTTGAGCAAAAAATAAATCACTGTAGCACCACATGCAAGCACCACCACAAAATAGAGTGCAACACCCCAGTCAGAACCAGTGGTTTCAGGCGGAATCGGAGTTACTGGCAAAGTGGGCGCTGATTGAGGCAACAATACCGAAGCGTAACCTAATCCAAAAAGCATACTTGCCAATATAGGCAAGAGATAAACTATTTGAAATTTGAATTTATCCTCCCCTACAGCGCTTTTCGGTGGCTGCTCTTGCGGATTTGGTGTCTGTGACATTTATACGGCTCCAAACTTATGCTACTTACTGATACAGTGAGATAGTATTGGTTACAGAATAAGCTTTGTTTTTTACCCCCTCAAAGACCCTTAGTGTTGATATACAGCTACAGAAGCACTGGCACCATCTAATGCATGTCAGCAAATCCGTTATGCTACGCCAAATCGTTTGTTGCTCTGTTATGTGCCCGTCTCTATTTTGCTTCTGGTTGACGCTTGGTTGTGTCTAACGCCGGCAGTTATTGCGTAGACTCAGGGCCTGTTTTTTCTGTTTCGATTTCTTTGGCTATGGCTTCAACAAAAAAACTAATACGGTCTCGGGTTCTGCCAAAATCTGCCATAGAGGTTATGGTGGTTACCGGCGTTTCACCCATTATAGACATTCGGCATGTTTTTTCATCTATCGGCACTACCTCAACGGTGAGTATTGAACCATAAGAGAGAAAAGCTCCTTTGGTTTTGATTTTTAGTATCTGGTGAGTCTCATCTGTTTCTTGGATTTCCCACTGCAATGCTTTAACGGCCCGAGGAATAACTCTCCAAACTCTCTCAGCTGAATAGTCAATTTCAAGTTTTTCATTTTCACTGCGCAGATAGGCCATGTTTCCTCACTTTCTATCTTATACCTTAGTCAAAGTTACTTAAGAGCATATAAATTGTTGGATACCATGTTTTCGTTGTCTTGGATTGTCTGTTTAATTGTTTCTGTTGTGTTTGTTGTTGTCTGATTGATCTCTGGGTATATTTTCTTTTGTTGTTGATTTAAAGTTATATTGTATGTTCCGATATTGTACTAATGGACAATTGGTGAATGTTTCGAAAGCCAAGAACTGGCTTTCGGTGAACGGCCTACGGCATTTTAGAGGTTGCTTCCGATTCTTAGGGAGTTCTTTATTAGTGGTATTTCTGATTTTTCCACTCAATGACGGCGGGCCCATCGTAGTATAGTTGGTACCAATGTTTAGCTGGATCCATTCCATTGTGGCCCATAGTTTGGAATTCGAAGGTTAATTGAAATGTTTGTGTTTTATGTGAAGAATCCAAAGTGAAACTTCCACTGTTTTGAGTCTCAACTGTCCCAGCACCAAAATAAATAAGCGTTCTCCAGACTCCTAGTTGGAGGCAGAATTGTGAGTATTTTATGGTTATGGGTGGTCCGCTTGTGTAGTTAAGGTCTATGGTTAGGGTTACTTTTGTTATGCCATTATTTTCCACTCGATCAATTTCTTCGTAGAGGAGTGTTAATTCGGTTTGGGGCGGGGGAGTTGTTGGTGTAGGTTCAGGGGTGATTGTGGGTGTAGGGGAAGGAGGGGGATCTGTAATTGTTGGTGTTGTATATTGTGGTGTTGTGGGTGTTATGGTTAGGGTTGGGGTTGGTGGATTGGGGGTAAGGCTGTTGTTGTTTTGAGTTGCAACAAGTAGTAAAGCAGTGAGGCTGATGACTAGACTCAGAGTTACTAACACAGAGAGAATAACCGTTGAGGATTTCATAACTCTATAGCATATTGGCTGTTAGTATTGTTTACGCTCGTACTTCTCTACCTAAATAGCAGATAGCTATTGAAAGTTTCATAAAATCATTAGATAGAATGTTTAGTATTGTTGTGCTTACAACTGTCTTTAATTTAAACATAATATAAATGGGCTGGTGTTTTGGCCATAACCCGCTTTCTGTTGTTTGTGGCATTCGGCTAATCGGGCTACCCGCGCCTCCGGCAGAGTCGTCATAGGCGACCGTTTGCCCTTTCCACATGCAGGACGGCCGTTTCACCGTTTCCAGATCGGCGGACTCTGCATCACAAATGCGTCACAGCCAATTTCCGAGTGGACGTTTCGTTTCTGCTCCGTTGCCAAACCTCTCGGTCTGTCCAGAGGACTGCATTTCTGCGTGTGAGCGGAGTTTCCTCAGTCCCTTACAGGACCGATAGCCACACACCAACTCACCAACCCAACAGAAAATACACTACGCATCCAATAAAGCTACCCACCAATCATTTACCACAAATCACAAGACACACCAACATCTGCCTACCCCGCTATTTATAAAAACACCCCCCTGTTCAGCGCTTGTAAAAAACAGTTTTGAGGATAGAAACCCACGAGATTTGAGCAAAGTATATATCACTAAGCTCTGGTTAGCGCTCGATATGGAACCGCCTAAACCAAAATTCACCTACAAAACAGTCTTGTTTCCACTTTTAGGTTTAGCGGGATTTTTTATCTACATCTATTTTTTCCAAGTTGACATCATAGGTATCATCACAACAGCACAAACTGCCAATCCCCTGCTTTTTGGATTAGCTGTTGCCTGTGGTTTACTGGAAGTCTTTTTTTTCACCCTTTCCTGGCGTGTATTGACCACTCCTCTTGATATCAAAATGACCCTAAAAAAAGCCTGCCTCTATGTATGGTATGGCATATATGTTGACATATTGATACCTGCGGAGTCAATTAGCGGCGAAATTACCCGTGCTTATCTGCTCACCCGTGACCGCTGCGGCTCGTTCGGTAAAGCTATGGCCTCACTGTTTACTCAGCGCCTCTTGGGTATGGCCTTGAATGTTGCCGCCTTAGTCGTAGGTATTGCACTACTTGTCTTTGAAGGTCAAGGATCCGGATTTGTTTTTAATCTTATAATATTTGTTGCCACCGCCATAGCCCTCATAACTGCGGCCTCGACAGTTTTTGTTTTCAAAAAAAATTGGTTACTAAAAACAATTGAGTGGATTGTACGGGTGATCGATAAACTCTCAAGGGGTCGATGGAAACTCAACCTCAAAGAAAAAGCACTCGAAATCACCAATCACTTTCACGAATCCATGATAGAGTACAAACGCAACCCCCGATCACTTGCAAAATCCATGATTTATCTGGTAGGTTCCTGGTTTTTTAGCTTAAGTGTCCCCTATTTAGTTTTTCAGGCGCTTGGACACCCCGTGCCGTGGAGCGTTATTTTGATTACTTCTGCAATTATTCTAACGATAAAATCCATTCCTGTGGGAATTCCTTTTGAGGTAGGTATCCCAGAAGCCGCTATGACTACTCTTTTCTTTGCTATGGGTGTTGATGTAGCACTAAGCGCCACGGCTACTATTCTTACCCGAATCATTACCATGTGGTTCCGTTTCTTTATCGGTTTTGTTGCTCAACAGTATCTTGAACTTAAACCCGCAATAGTCAATGACACATACGATAAAACTAAAAACGAACTGACACCTACTTAGATTGACCATGTGTAGCATTAAAATTGAACCGGCTGATCTCAAATTTATTGATGCCTACTACCGAATTGAAACGCAATGTTTTGATAAGGAAGCTTTTAGCAAAAGCCAGTTAGTCTACTTGTTGACTGCTTATAATATCATCGCGCTTGCCGCCAAAGTGGATCTTGATGTTGCAGGGTTTATAATCGTTCAGGTGGAAACCAATGATACCGAATTTGGCCATATAATTACTCTAAGTGTAGCTCAAAAATATCGCTGTAGGCAAGTTGCTACTCAGTTGCTTGAAGAAATTGAGCGCCTCTTAAAACAGCGTGGTATAACTGAGTGTCGTCTTGAGGTCCGAGAAGACAACTATGTTGCTATAGGTCTTTATCAGAAACTTGGCTACCAAAAAATAGGTAAGCTCAAACGATACTACGGTAACACACATGGACTATATTTCAAAAAAATATTGCAGTTCTAGCATACTTTGGTGTGTGTTGAACAAATGTTTAAATGGTTTGTTGCCCCTCAGTTACTTGAGAGGCGCGACATGGGAGAATCCCGAGGAAAAAAATCGAGTGATAAAACTCCTGTTCAAACGATTGTAGTTCTTAACCGCAATACTACTTGGCGTTGTGGCAAACTTGAAAAATCCATTGTTAATCATCTCTACAAACGACACAAGACCTTTGGCAGGCCTGGTGTATCTGTCAAAGATATTCTGCTAAATCTTGATATTACCGGCGAGAATACCGATAACTGCCTCGATGCTCTGCGCAGACTTGAAAAAAGAAACATTGTTACAATAACAGCTCTATAGTTTCCTTTTTGGAGAGCTTTTTAGCCTCTCTAACCCATTTGCCCACAGTTTTAAGTGACACTGAGGGTTTAGTTATGGTTTTGGTCGAGGTCTGCGTTAGTTCTTCTACTGTTGTTATGCTATATTGGAGTTGGATTGCACGTTTTTGCCAATTCCTGCTATGTTAGTTAACGATAACTCGGCTGTGTGTTTTTCTGTGATTTGAGATGCTGGGGTGTTTGTGCAAGTGGTTCTAGAGTTTGGGTTAGTTGGTTAGTTGGGCTGGCGGTGTTTCCGGCGGGGTTTTAGTGGTTGGTGCTGTGGGGTTGATTTGGTTTTTTGTGTGGTGTTTCTGTGTCTGATGTGTGTGTTGGGCTGGTTGTTTGAATCTGTTGTTTTTTATATTTATTCCACGGCTCAGTAGCCAGCCCGTTTGTGTTTATCGGAGTAACTCTTCCTCTTTTGGCGGCGGTTTAATCAATCCATGTTTCATCAAAAGTTCCGTTGTAGCTCTGGCATTTGAAATGATTGCTGAAGCACGTTCATGGAGTTCCATACGACTGGGTTTAATGCGAGCTACACCTTGATCAATAGATTTAAGTGCACAGGCCACCGCTTCGCGGGGGAACACTTCCCACTCATCCATCCGTGGCAAAATATTTGTTTCATCCATGCCCCGCTCCTCTGCATATAATGCCAGCTCAGCGGTTGCCGCTATGCACATGTCATCGGTTATGGTTTTAGCTTTCACATCTAAAACGCCCCGGAAAATTGCGGGAAATCCCATGCTATTGTTGACTTGATTGGGAAAATCACTTCTGCCCGTAGCGATAACTCTTGCGCCTGCTTCTTTAGCTTCCCAGGGCCAAATTTCAGGGATTGGATTAGCACAGGCAAATACGACCGCATCAGAAGCCATACTTTTGATCAATTCTTTCTTTATTGTACCTGGACCTGGTTTTGAAGCCGCAACAACTGCATCGACACCTTTGAAGGCATTTTCTATACCGCCGGTTCTGTTTTCACGGTTGGTTTTTTGGGCGACATCATATTTCCATGGGTCATCTTTTTCATCAATATCTGGTCTTCCACGATGGATTACACCTTTAGTGTCCGCTAGAATAATGTTGCCTGGTTTAACGCCCCAGCGCATAAGCACATACGCTGTTCGGATGTTAGCCGCGCCTGAACCTATCAGTGTAATGAGGCTCTCTTTAGGTTTTTTACCCACCAACTTGAAGGCATTTATCAGTCCCGCCAAAATCACCGTTGCTGTGCCCTGCTGGTCATCATGCCAAACCGGTATCTGCATCTCTGAACGTGCACTCTCAAGTATCTGAAAGCATTTAGGTTTCTCAATATCTTCTAGATTGATACCCCCAAAAGTAGGTTCTATGGTCTTGCAGATTCTAATGATTTCATCAGGATTTTTGGTGCGCAGACAAATAGGAAACGCGTCTACCCCGCCTAAATATTTGAAGAGTAATGCTTTGCCCTCCATAACCGGCATAGCCGCTTCGGGCCCAATATCACCTAACCCTAAAACACGAGTGCCATCAGTCACGATTGCGACATAGTTCCACCGGTTAGTTAACTCAAATGATTTATCCGGATCCGCTTCAATTTGACGGCAGGTTGCTGCAACACCGGGAGTATACCAAAAGGCAAAGTCATCAATGCCTCTAATCGCACATTTGGGGATAACTTGCATTTTTCCCTCATAGAATCGGTGCATAGCTGGTGAGAGCTGAGCAGGCTTTTTGGCCTTTGCAAGCAGTTCATCAACTATTGGTTTGGTTTCTGTTTCTTTGACAACCATTATGACAACCCGATTGAAAAATATCCCTTATCTGATTCTAACCCAGCAGGTTACCCACATAACCGATTAGACTGATGTGAAGACTCTACAATAACTTGATTGGATAATTATTGGATAAATAAAAATAAATAAAAAGCAAAAAAGAAAAAGCTTTTTTCTTATTCGATTGTGGTTTTAATATCTGGGTCTGTAACCGCCGCCACCGCGTCGGTCGCCTCTGTCGCGTCCGCCGCCACCGCCGCCGTAGCCGCCGCCACCGCCGCGTCTATCACGACCGCCGTAGCCGCCGCCACCGCCAAATCCGCGTCCGCCGCCGCCTCTGTATGGTCTGCGTTCTTGTTCGTAGGTCTTGCTTGACACATTGTTTTCTGTGTTAACTTCTGCGTCCAAGGGTGCAGTTGCGGGTTCAAGCTTGCCGTATTTGCCGATGTTTAGGCGTATGTTGCCTTTGAAGAGAGTTACATAGCCATTTTCGATGCGAACTGTGTCGCCATCGTTGACTTTCTCGATGTTGTCATCCCAGAGAGTGAGATAAACAACGCCGGTTTCGTCGCCGATGAGTGCATCGCTGACTTTGTGGGGAGAGCCATCTCTGCCCATTGGAATTTCGCGCATTTCGGTTTTAGATACAACTTTAGCAGTAACGTTAACAGCCTTTGATTGTGGTGTTAAGTCGCCGACTTTAGCTTCTACTGGTTCCTTTTTGTTTTCGAAAAAACCTTCTACAGCCAATTGATTTCAACACCTGTTTTATAGTCTGAAACATACTTAGATTTTCTCTACACTTAAGTGTTTCGCTTGCCTGCACCAAGCAGCCAACGCTGTATATATAAAGGCGGGCAACTCTTTGGACATATATGAACAAAAAATACGCCGCTTTTGCAATTATTCTCCTAACCACAATTTTAATGGCCGGCGTAATCACAACAATTCTCCACAACCCCCAACCCACACCTACACAACCCCCAACACCAAAACCAACCACAAACAGCAACGTCATCCAATACACATACACAGTTGTAAAAACCTACCCCCATGACACCGCCGCCTTCACTCAAGGTTTAGTCTACGATAACGGCGTATTGTTCGAAAGCACCGGCGGATTTGGTGATTCCTCACTGCGCAAAGTTACCATAGAAGACGGGCGCATCCTGCAACAACACAATCTGCCTACTTATTTCTGTGAAGGCCTAACACTTGTAAACGACACCCTTGTGCAGCTAACTTGGCAGAGCAAAATAGGCTTTATCTACAATAAAGAAACCTTCACGCTACTTGGAAACTTTAGCTATGAAACCGAAGGATGGGGATTAACCTTTGACGGCAACAAACTTATCATGAGCGATGGCAGCTCAAAACTAATTTTTCTCGACCCCCAAACCTACCAAAAAATAGGTGAAATCAACGTCCTAGAAGGTAACACACCCATAACCAACATAAACGAACTCGAATACATAAACGGCGATATCTATGCCAACATCTGGATGACACAAAAAATCGCCATAATCAACCCGCAAACAGGCCAAATAAAAGGCTGGATAGACCTAACCGACATCAACCAACACCCCACCACAAACCCCGACTCGGTATTAAACGGAATCGCCTACGACCAACAAACAAACCGCCTCTTTGTAACCGGAAAAAACTGGTCCAATATCTACCACATAGAAATCACACCCCTCAACTAACCACCCCAAACAACCCAATCATTCAACTCTTTAGCTCTAATGTTCCTATCTGGTTGTGTAGGTTTAAATCTCCCACAATATTATCTCTCAAGGAGATGGTTGTGTGTCTTACGTCTTTAACATACCCCACCGCAATAACGACAAACTCAGACAAGTTATGGAAAAAGTCCGAGAAGACAAAAAACTCCAAACATATTGGCGTTGCTCAAACGTTATGGCCATTGACCGTATGGGCTACACCGACCACGGATCTACCCATGTAAAAATCGTAGCAAATATCGCACTAAAACTGCTAAGAGTTATGGTAGAGAAAAAACTCATCACACCAAGCATAGTTGAAAACTATGCCATGGACAACGACGACGCGGAGGTCGTGGTTGTATTGGGCTCAATTATGCACGATATAGGTATGATTGTCCAACGCAAAGACCACGAAAAATACAGCGCCATTATCGCACTTACCCTCATAGACAACCTCCTAACACCCACCTACACCCAAGAACAACGAACCATAATAACCTCAGAGGTAATGCATGCCATTGTCTGCCACGAACAACCCCTAAGTATTGAACCCAACACCCGTATCTTAACCAAAGAAGCCGGAATAGTAGGCATCGCCGACGCATTAGATATGGAAGCCGGCAGAGCCCGCATCCCTTTCCAATCCGGAAAAATCGACATCCACTCCGTCTCAGCACTCTCCATAGAAAAAGTCGAAATAGAAACACCCGAAAACGAACCAAAACCCCTCACAATAAAAATAAAAATGTCCAACTCTGCTGGAGTCTTCCAAATCGACGAACTACTCAAACCCCGCATCCAAAAATCCGGTCTCGCCCAATTTTTCCACGTAACCGCCGAAATCACAAACGAAAAAGAAAACCGTATAATAGAAAAATTCGAAATCTAACAACAACACACAAACTACACAAAACAATGCCCAACCTAATCTTACCCTATCTTGAGCTGGGGCCCGTCATTTTTTGGTGCAACTTTGATTTATTCAGTTTATAATCTACCTGTGCTAAATCGCTCTCTCTACTTTGCTGGTATGTTAAACGATGTATTTGTCTGTCTTTTCGAAGTCATGGACGATTTCCATAACTTTTTTGGATCCAGTTACGGTTTTTCGCGGCAGATTTTTTAGTAAAATCCAAGGCGATTTGCGGGCAAGTATGGTGGCGATGTGATTCTCTCCAAAGCTCTTTTTCGCTACCTCAACTACTTGCTGTCTCACAAGTACCTCAGAAACTTCACCTAACGCATGCAGATACTCGTGTAAAAGCAAGTTGTAAATCAAGGCGTTAATTGTAGCTTTATCACTACAAGAAGCCTCTACGGCATCTACAAGCGTACGATTGAGAACAATATTATTGCTCCCAACAGGATAGTAAGCACCAAACTGCAACGGTAAATCATCCAAGAAAAGCATCATACTATTGCGCCGTTTACATGTTGCATACTCGGCAGTTTCCCGAACAATCTGCCAAATCTCCGCATAACTCTTAGCACTATCCAAGTTAGCAATGAAATGGTCAGCTTCAGAGGAATTATCCACGATATCTCTCTATACTACTCAAAACCTCCATACCTTTAAGCATTACACTGATAAAATCAATTTTTGCCTGCTTGTTTAGACAAACATTTTACTATCTTATTGAGTCTCTAATTTCTAAACAGGTGGCTGTTTGTATGTCTATATTGATTATTTGAAGTGTGTGTTGAAGCGTTGCATTGCGGCTTCGACGATTTGTTTTGCTTCTTTGGCGTTTTGCCAGCCTTTGACTTTAGTCCATTTGTGTGGTTCTAAGCGTTTGTAGGTTGTGAAGAATTCTTGAATTTGGTTTAATTGGTGTTCATGTACGTCGGTGATATCGTTGTAACCTTTGAAGCGCGCATCATTAACAAGGACTGCGAGAATTTTTTCGTCAAGACCATGTTCATCTTCTATGTGAAGTGCTCCAATTACTCGAACACGTGCAATTGCGCCAACTTCTAATGGTTCATAGGTTAAGGTCATGATATCTAGTGGGTCATTGTCTTCTGACCATGTTTGGGGAACAAATCCATAATCTACCGGGAAAAACACTGCCGAGGGGATTATGCGGTCAAGTACAAAGGTTTCCCAATCTGAATTATATTCATATTTATCTCGTGAACCGCTTAAAACTTCAATAACCATGTTCAGTTCAGTTGGCGGATTGTCTCCCACCGGAACTTGTTTCCAAAGATTCATATAACAACCATACCCTCTCCGTTAGTCAAGAATAAAAACTTAACCACCTGCTCACACCATCCCCAACCATCAATCGCTGGTTTGTTTCTCGGTTGGTTGGGTTTTATTTTCAGAACTTGTTGAATCTCCAGTTGTTATGTGTAAATTGTTTTAAAAAAATGGGGTTTGAGCGTTTTGGTTTGTGTTGTAACTGCTGATTGCAATTGTTGGTTGTTATGGTTTATTGTTTGCTTGGTTATTGGAGTTTAATGGTTGCTGTTGGTGTCATGTTGGTTAGGTTGGTGAGTTTGATTTGTGAGTTGGAGATTGTGTAGAGATTGTTGCCGATGTAGAGGGTGCGTGTTATCCAGTCGTTTTGTGTATTATAGTATTCATAGGGGTCGCGTAGATGTCCTTGGGTGTTCAGTAATGCTGGGTTTAGATGTGTTACGGTGCCCTTGAGTGTGAAGCCGCCGTCTGTGCTGAGGCTAAATATATATGCTCCCTGCCAGACGGATTCGCCGTAGAGCCAAGAGTTGGAGGCATCCTGTTCGGTTTGGCTGTTGATCAATGCTAACCCGACCGGTATTACCAGTAGGTTTCTTTCTTTGTTAAAGAGAAATGCATGGGGATCTGAGAGTACCAATGACTCTGTGCCTCTGTCGCCTATACCATAACTTGTCAGTTGGATTGGTTCTCTAACGTTGGTGACATCAAAGAGGGAGAGTTTTAACCCCTGATACCATGCAAAGTTTCCCGTGTCGGATTCAGTTGTTTCTTTGCCTATGCCGATAAGATGGTTTTCATCATAGGGATGGAGGTAGTCTGAGTATCCAGGAATTTTGAGCTCACCTAACACTTTTGGGTTGCTAGGGTTACTGAGATCAATGACAAAGAGTGGGTCTATTGTCTTAAACGTTACCAAATAGCCTTTGTCACCCATAAAGCGTGCCGCATGGAGGTTCTCGTTTGGTGCAAGACCCTCCAGTTTACCAATCACAATTAGCTCAGAGTTTAATACATAGACGTTATTGACTTGGGTTTGGGATTCAAGGTTGTAATAGTTGGTGGCTATCCGAAAATCGCCGTTGTATTCATCCATAGAATACTGATTTAAGATATTGCCAAAGACGCTTCCTTGTGATTCACATGATAGTTGTAACCCATCAATTGCAACACGATATATTGTAGTGTACTGGCCCGCCTCTTGGTTCCATAGGGGGTATGTGACATAAAAGTTCTGAGTTGAAACATACATATTGGATGTACTGCCCATCATAACGGTCATGCTAGTTGGTTTTGATGTATAATCGGTGATGTTTAGACCGTAGAAGCTTGTGAAGCTTAAACTTGAATCATTCATATCGGTGTAGTAGATGCTGGCAGGAGAAACCTCAATTTGACAATTATCTTCATACACAACTGGTAATCTGGCTATGTTATCATAGACCCTAGCGGGTTGACTAACAACGGTATAGACGATGTCGCCTATCATGCGGCTATTGGCATAGTTGCCGCTCAGAGTACAGTTTCGTGTCAAAATTGGTTGTGCCTTATTAGAGATATCATAGACGTTGATGCAGGTGTAATCATTACCTGGATTATATCCCCAATGTATCGGACGTATATCGTTGGGATAGTCATATTTGTTGGCTAAAACTGCTATTTGATTGCTGTCTTGACTTAGAAACAATCCAATTGGTTGCGTTATATCATCAAGTGTAATTTTGGACACTACTGTGGGTTTTTGTGAGTTTGCATCTATAATATAAACGGTATTTATGGTACAAAATGTGTAATCATCGCTGGTTTGGGTAGTGGTTGAGGTCATATAGATGTATTGACCATCTGTTTTAACGGCATCTAACTCATCTACTCCACTAACTTGTATATTGGTTGTCGAGTAGTCGTCACTTGGCTTGGCCCAATAAATCTCCGGTGCAGGGTACGAAGTAACCATGCTTAATGGAGTTTCCAGGGGAGTGCCATAGCCTTGGATGCTCTCTCTTTGGTTAGTGTTAGTGTTTAGGTAATCTGTGATTTCTTGCGTAGAGGAGAACGTTTTCATTGCTTGGGCGGGTGGAAAAATCAAGGGTGTTACGCCAAAGACATAGATCATAGATATGAGGACTATTGCTGAGAGTACTGCTGTTGTTCCATAGAGCCGTGTTTTTTTCTTGATTTCTCTTTGCACCATTATACTTTCGCTCCCTTTGAACTGTGTATTATCCTGTTTTTTATGCTAATTATGCGAACAGCTTGTTCTAACATTTAGAACGGCCTCATACCCCAAACTCGGTATGCTTCATACCAGAAAATACTGCAAATAATTGCGCCAAATGAGATTATAAAGAGGTTATCACGGGTGAAACTGTTAACCATAATCGTCAAGTATAAGCTAAAGAACAGTGTAGAGAACAATGCATAGAAGAAGTAGCGTGGGAATAAGAGTTTACCCAGTTTTACATAGTGGCGCAGTACGCCGATTTTAACCTCACCCACCAGTATGTATTGTCCACCGACTTCTTGTTTCTCAACCAGTCCTAATTCTCGTAGTTGCTCAAGATGGTGAAATGCGATGCTGGGACTGCTAAAATGCAGTGCCCGTTGAACTTCGCGAATACCTGCGGGGTTACCGTGTTTTAGAAGATACCAATATACTTTCCACGCTTTGCCTCGCAGTGCATATTCAAGCTCTGTTTCACTGCTCCCGTTCAATCATTAAACACCCAGCCTATATTATGACATGTTGAATATAAGTTCAAAGGTGAAAACAGGGTATTCTATGAGTGTTTCTTTAGTTTCTATATAGCTGATGCTGATTGGTTTAGTGTCCTGAGTGGGTGAAAAGGATTAGCTTGCCACATTTGGGACATTGGTAATAGAGTAGCTTACCTTCTCTATCATAGATTGGCTTCATTTCAACGTAGCATTCAGGGCAGAGACGGGGAGTATTCATATGATCCACTCAAACTTAGCGGTTTTATGGATATAACTTTTCTGGATGCAGAGTTAGCTGGATAACCCTTTCATTTTGCTTAATTGGATTTCTGTGATGGTATCTTGTAAATCTTTTACGGTTGGTTTTGCTATTTATTTAGGGTTAATACTTCTGCTTGTAATAGAGTTTGACAAAAAATAAAGGAGGGGAGAGGGAAACAGTTAGGTGCTTGTTTTGTTTGATGTGCCTGATAATCCAGGGGGGAGGTCAGGAAAGTTGGCACTTACTCTTTGCTCTGCGACGGTTGCTGCTTCTGAGAGGATTTTTGCTGCATCTTCGTTGACGTTGTCAAAGTTTAGTGACATGCCGCTTGTTGTGCCTGCCTCAAACATAAGTCCGCTTAGCATGTTGCCGATGTCGTTTAATTCGCCTTCTGCTTCGGGGAGTACACCGCCCAATCCGTTGCGGACACTACGTAATACTCCGATGCAAGGACCTAGCATAGAGCAAACATCACCTAGTTCACTGACGGTTTTAATTCTCAATGAGATTTGATCCAAGGCGAGGCGTGCATTCATGATAATTCGGCTCATCTTGCGGATTTCTGCGAGTTCAGTGGCGTAGATGTTTGCATGTGCTTGGTCATGTTCTGTGTAGGCGGCAACGAGTTTTGTGAACAATGCTTTGTCTTTTTGGGTGAAACGTTCGTTGGCTTGGTCGAGTTTGTTGATCTGGAGGTCAAGTTGTCTGGCGGCAAAGTCTAAGCGGGGTTTTAGAGGTTGAGCTGGTTGAACTACTTCCTTTAATGAATTTACCAAATTGTTTCCTTCTGGCTTTGCTTCCCATTTTTTAGCGAAACGTTCAGACATGTAAATATCCTCTTTAATGCGATACGCCAAATGGGTTTTTATTTCTTACTAACATGTAGATATATATGTGCGTACGCTACACACCGCATCTTGAGTTTTGATTGAAAATTCAACATTAATTTGCCAATATACTGACCACTATTTCATAACTACGCCAGTTTACGCATATGTTATTTTATAAACCCACTCTGTGGAATCACCTAGGTTCACCAATATATGAGTCGTTGGTGCTGTGATCTAGTAACTATCTGCTGGTTAGGTGTTGAGGGTAAATTTAATTGGTAAGCGGGAGTAGCGTGCACCCAGGTGAGGAAGAGAGAGGGGGTAAAGGGAATCTATGGATGCACGCCACACATCTTGTGGTGCTTCATTTGCTGTAGAAGGGTATTGTCTTCTTGTTTTTTAGCAACAAACTTGAAATCGTGTTGTTCTTTTAGTTTGCTTGTTCTAAGTATGGTCAAACCCTGTTCTTCCTTCAGACTTGAAGCAAATACATATTTGATTCAAAAAGTGTTTAAAGTTATGTGATTGTCAACGCACTACTACAAATAAATAATGTTTATTGGCGTAGTATATAGTTTAAGATTTGTGGATCTTTTAGATTTTTTACCAGTAAATCGGGTTTTTCTAATTCTAGTTCTTTTTTGGTGTTGGTGCCTGTTATCACTGCGATGCAGTGCATGCCACCTGTTTTGGCGGCTTTAACGCCAAAGCGGGAATCCTCAAAGACTGTGCATAGTGCCGGTGGTGTATTTAATTTCGTAGCTGTTTTTAAAAAAATTTCGGGGTTGGGCTTAGAACAGTTAACGTTGTTTGCGGTTAATACAACTTGAAAATATTTTTCAAGGTGATTTATTTTGAGCAAATGACTTATCACCGAGTTGTTGCTCATAGTTGCTAGTGCAACCTTGATTTTGCCTCTTAGTGCTTCTAATAGGGGTTGTGCCCCATCAAAGAGTTGAATATTGTCTGCTAATTCAATTTGAACTTCATTTTTCCGCTCAACCAAACGGGTGATTAGTGCTTCATCGACTATGCGTTTTTTTGAGTGCAGGATTTCGCGGAAAGTGTCTGCGGCGCCTATACCAATACGTTGCTCAATATAGTCGTTTGGAATCTCTATGTTATTCTCTGAGAGCGCCTTTTGAAAAGAGGTTACAATAGCGTGGCGGGTATCTGCTAGGGTGCCGTCCCAGTCAAAAATGGCGGCTTCAAACATCATGGCTGTTCGCTATTGGAGGTTGAGCTTTTCGCGTATGGTTTGGCTTTTTTTGGTTGCTTCTTCGATGGCGCGCATCAAAGCGGGGCGGATTTGGCTCTGCTCGATTTGATAGATGGCCTCTATGGTTGTTCCGCCCGGGGTGGTAGTCATGTCTTTTATGTGGGCGGGTTCTTCATGTAGATCAACTACCAGTTTGCCTGTGCCCAAGACGGTTTGTGCTGCGCAGTTGAGTGCAATGTTTCTTGGTAACCCTACTTTTAGGCCTGCGTATGTGAGTGCTTCAATGATTATGCTCAAGTAGCCTGGTCCGCTGCCGCTGACCGCTGTGATGGCATCCATGTATTTCTCATCAACCTCATCACAGGTGCCCATCATATTGAGTAGTTTTTTGACTGTTTCTCTATCTTTGGTCGTCAAGTTTTCTGTACAGCAATAGGCGGTGTAGGAGGCTTGGACCATAGCGCAGAGATTGGGCATGATGCGCACGATTTTGCTCTCTGGTGCATATTTTCTTAAATAGTTTAGAGAAACTGTTGCTGCGACCGATATGACCAGTTTGTTCTTGATTTCTTCTTTAATCTCGCTTAGAACTTTGGCGACGTCTCCGGGTTTGACGATGATAAATATGCTATCCGCATCTTTGGCGGCTTTGGCGTTATCTGTGTTAGTTTTGACACCCAGAGCTTCGAATTCTTTTAGTTTTTCAGCTTGAATATCAACAGCTGTTAAGCTCGAGGGGGTAAGATTGCCTTTGAGCAGGCTTTTGATTATGGCGCCGCCCATCATTCCTGAGCCGATAACTGTGATTTTTTCAGACATAATCTTCACTTACCTTAGATGAGTCTGCTTTACTGTTTAAACTTTATTGCCCAAACCCATTAGGGTTGGGTGGTTGCTGTTAGTTCTTTTAGTATTTTGTGCATGATCATTGCGGATGCGTTTGTTTTTATTCCTCGGGGGTTGAAGTGTGTTGGTACTGCTTGGTAGCCTGCTTTGTGGAGTGCGTCTATGAATGTTTGGTTGGCTGGTGCGGGTAGGTTTAGTTTGCCACTTAGTTTATCGATAACATAGTATGTTGGGGGCATGGGGGATTCTGCGCTGATCAGGGCTAGACGTTTGGTGATTTTTGTATTGTTTTTTGTAAATATTGTTTTTTGATTTTGGATAATTAGTTGTTCTATAAATTCTGTGTTAGTGATGGGGCCTGTCCAGAGGGGTCCAGTGTAATCCATTTTTGCGCCGCATTCGGGGCATGTGGAGCAATCAAATGGTTGATGGGTGATTTCTCGGTGCATGCCGTTGCAGCAGAGTAGGAAGTAGCCCATGGTTTTGATGCTGTCGTCTGCTTTTTTTGCTCCATAGCTGATTTGGGCATAGGCTCGGATGTAGTGGTCGGTGCTGTGGCTAAATAGAATTTGGATTCCGATGTCTTTTTTGGCTGCAATTGTTGCCATACTGCCGCAGAGGAGTCTGATTGCTATTTCATGGCAGTATTCTGAGCGAAGCGGTTTGCCGCCGTATTTGCGCAGGCAGGCTTTTGCGTGTACGCCGCACAGCGGCGCTAGATCGGTGGCGGTTGTTGCTAGAAGGCCCCTGTTTTTTAGGGCGCGGAATGCGGAGTCTAGGTAGGGTATGGGTGTGCCAAATGGGTCGATGTCTATGATGTCAAAGCGTTTTTTTGGGGATGCATGGTTGGCTAGGGTGCGGTTGGCGTCACTGTGCTTTAGGATTATTTTGTCTTCGAGGTTGTTTAGTTTGATGTTGTGTTGGGCTAGGTGGCATGCTCGGGTGCTTATGTCACTTAATAGTACCTTGTTGACTGCGTCAACTTCTGCGGCGTAGCGGATTCCTCTTATTCCTTGGCTGGTTAGCGGTTCGCAGATGTTTATTTCATGGTCAATTATGCGTTGGTAGGTTTGGAATGTTAAAACTGAGAGGTCACGGTTAAACTCCATTACGGGGTTGTAGAATACTGGTGCTTTGGAGGGGGCATAGTTGCTTGGGGTTACGCCGTATGCTTTGAGGTCGGGAACTAAAATTTGTACTTTGCCCTCATTTATGATTTCGCTGGGAAAATCGGTGATGGTCTCAGTTTGTTGGGTCATGATTGTGCCTCGTTGGTAGTATGATTGAGGGGTGTACTTAAAAAATTCGCGGTAGTTTGATGTGAGAAGGATTGGAGTGTCTGAAAAAGGTGGAGTTGGGAGTTGTCAGCGTTGTGCTGTTTTCCTCCCTGATTCCTATTTTCCGTTTTCCCCTTTCGACATGTTGAACTCGTCGATTGTTTCGATTTTGCCCTTCATGTATGTAAACAATAATTGTGTAATTACTCTTAAGCCTTGCGTTTATGTGATAAATGAGAAGTGGGTGAGACCATTCCTACTCGACCGCCAGAAAAGATGTATTGTATGAGTGTGTATGAATGAATGTTGTTTGACCCAGCGGCTTTCACAGGCACTCCTCACCCACCCCATCCTACAACTGGAAAATTTAAAAACATTATTCCCACCAAGGAACAATCTAACAAAGACCCTATATCACAAAACGACACAACTCACCACACAACAAACCCCACTACCCAACAAACAACACACAAACACCCCAAAACCCCAAAAAATCCCAGCGACTTCACCACAATCCTCTAGACCCTGTTTAAATAGAGCCTATTTGCGTTTCCTAAATAATTTTACATCCTCAAAAGAACAAATGTACTCAAGCCTGTTTCAACTAGTTTCTGGGCTTCTTGACTGGTTTTGGTGGTTGTTGAGTGGTAGTTGTCGTCTTTGTCAAAGTTTATTTGTTGGGTATAGAGCAGGGTGTTTTGGATGTTTTTGTGGTCGGGTAGTTTCATGGTGTGTAGTATGTTTTTAGTTTTGTGGTATTCTTTGGTGGTTTTTTAGTGTTATAGGGTGTGGAAGTGTGTTTTGTGTATGTGGTCGTTTTTTAGTTTGTGTGTGATTTTTGTTTTTTGTTGGTATCTACGGTTTTTGTGGAGTGTTTTTGTGAGTGTGTGAAGGGTTTGGGGTTATTGTGTGGTAGGTTGTTTAGACTGGTGATTGGTTGTTTTGATGGTTTGATTTGTGTGGTTCGCTGTCTTTTTATGGGGGAATGTTTACGAATTGTTTTTATGAACCTATGTCTGTTCATTGTAGTATGAAGACTTCGCCGCTTCGGACTCCTGTTTCTTTAAGAAACTGAAGGAACGTTGCTGTTGTTTTGTTGCATCCCTGCGATTAGGCTGTTGAGTTCGTCTTCGGTAGGATGAACGGTATTGCAAAAACAGCAGTTTGCACTGGCATTTGTTATCTGTATATGTCATCAGGTAGGCGGTTGTGGGGGTCGTATCCAGTTTACCCTTAGCAATCCAAGTGCAGTGACCGTGCCTAAGGAAACGCGGATCTGCGCTGGAAATTTGGGATGTTGTTTTGTTATCCTAACTCTGTATGTTCTTGTTTTGGAACACTCTGTTCCAAGGGGAGAGTAATATTTTTCGGCTCCCTATGTCTATACATAGTGGGAATTCAGCATTGCAAAACAAAACCCAGCAAAGAACAAGAGCCACTCTTTTGGTCGCAACTTTAGTGGTGCTCCTTGCCCTATTCCCCTTGCCCCTGAGTAGCTCAACTTCGACTACACAACCACCCCTATCCGCACCAGTCGAGTTGTACACCAATCTGCCTGGTGTTGTAGGCTACAGCGTATATCAACTAGACGATGGCAGTCTAGTGCTAAACAGCATCAACCAATCATGTACTTTTCTCACAAAACTTGATACATCCCACAATTTGCTCTGGACCCGAACAATCCAAATCGAGGACGCAGACACCGTTCTGCCACGTCTGGTGGTTTGTCGTGACGGCGGCTTTGTCTTAGCCGGCCTCATCAATAACCGATATGTCCTAATGAAAACAAACTCAGATGGGATCACACAGTGGACTCAAAGCTACACTTCAGAGGCGCCAGTGAACTATTTGATGGCCGTTATCGAGGTCAAAGAGGGGGGTTTTGCACTAGCCGCTTTTGGCGTACCCGTCGAGGACGGTCTAGGCTGGATTTGGTTCGCTCGAATTGATGCCTCGGGTAATCTGATGTGGAGTAAAAACATCATGGGACCACTCAACACTTGTCCCTCAACCATAATAGAAACAGACCACGGTTTCACACTTTCAGCTGTAAGCTACTCGTTTGTTCCTGACCAAGCTCTCTACATGTTGCTAAAGCTAGATAAGGATGGCCAACCACTTGGAAACACCACCTACGGCGGCACAGGTTTCTATTACCAAACAGAATGCAACGGAGCCATAGCCACAAGTGACGGCGGATACCTCATGATTGGATACCTCTGGCGCAAACCCGCATGGGTTGTTAAAGTTGATGCAGACGGTGCTATGGAGTGGAACCAAACATATGGCGAAAACGGGCACGCCATCGTTGGTGCCCTCCCAACAGAGAACGGTTACCTCATGCTGGAATTCCAAAAACCCAATGCCACAGGGCTAATCATAGCTGATAAACTTGGTGTCGTTATCTGGAACACCACCTTCCCAAATGTTACCTTGCCCGTGGGATTAGAAGCCAACTTTAACTCCCTCATACCTGCCAAAGAAGGCGGCTACTTCCTTATCGCTTCATACAACAACTCAACTTGGCTTGCCAAACTCAACTACCCCCAAGATCCTTTTCCTCTCCAATTGCTCATAGTTATCATTACGGTAGGTGCAGTTGCCGCTGTCGTCGTGTTCTTTGTGATTTGGCAAAGGAAAAGCAATGGCGGAGTGAAAGTGTTATTTGTTAATCTTCAATAGATACCCAAAAATCCAGACATCATATGGAAAATCAATAGGGTAATATTTTGTTGCTGACCTGACAACTGATAATAACAAAAGCAGAAAGCTGGAAACCAAAAAAATAATAAAAGAAAAGTTGAGCAAGCTCAACTGGAATTTGCGGTTTGCTGGCTGTATTATAGGTCGTAGTACATCTCAAATTCTACTGGCTGGGGTAGTTGATTATACTTTGCTGCCTCTTTTCGTCTCTTTTTAATCCAAATCTCAATCAACTTTTCTGGAAATACGCCGTCCATTGTCAAGAATTCATGATCGGCTTCCAAAGCATCAAGGGATTCATCAAGAGATCGGGGCAGTTGTTTGATTTTTTGTTGTTCTTCAGGGGACAGATTGTACAGATTAAAATCATAGGGTCCATAACCTTCTTTGTGTGGATCAATTTTTTTCTGCACCCCATCAAGACCTGCCATAAGAATTGCTGAAAACGCATAATATGGGTTACAGGTGCCATCTGGATTGCGAAGCTCAAAGCGTTTTTTATTTGGTCCCTTGGCATATGCTGGGATACGAATTACGCTGCTACGATTTGCGGTTGCATATCCAATGGTTACAGGTGCCTCATAGCCTGGAACAAGCCGTTTATACGAGTTTGTGCTTGGATTGGTAAATGCACAAAGTGCTCGGGCATGTTTCAAAAGTCCGCCCATAAAATGTAGTGCCATATCACTTAACTGTGAATAGCCCTTTTCATCATAAAACAGCGGCTCACCATTTTTAAACAGGTGCATATGTACATGCATGCCATTGCCTGCTTCGGCAAAGATGGGTTTTGGCATAAATGTGGCTGTTTTATGTTCTGCAAAGGCTGCATTTTTTACCAAATATTTGGTCATCATAGTTTTATCGGCCATTTCTAGCATTGAGCCCATTTCAACCTCGATCTCTACTTGTCCTGGACCGCCAACCTCGTGATGATGATACTTTACCAAAATTCCCTGTCTCTCCATCAACATAGAGACCCGAGAGCGAAAACCACTAAGTCTGTCCATCGGTAAGGCCATATGATATCCACCCTTCACAGGCATCTTATAGCCCAAATTCTCTCCATCATTACCGGTGTTCCAGGCTGCCTGCTCAGTATCAACAACATATCCCGAACCATTTGGCTCTACATTATAACTCACATGCTCAAACACATGAAACTCAAATTCGGGTCCAATGCGCATCTCATCCGCAATCCCCAGACTTTTCATGTATTCCTCAGCCCGAACAGCAACGTTTCTTGGATACTGATCAAACCTGTGGTTTTTGGGCGAATCAATAACAAACACATCCCCAATCATAGCCAAAGTGGGAATTTCCGCAAACGCATCCACATAAGCGCTACTCAAATCCGGCACAAAAACCATGTCACTTTTCTCAACAGGGGCACAACCATAATTTGAACCATCAAACCCAACCCCATCCTCTAATATATCATCAGTAAAGCGATCAACGGGGATGGTTAGATGTCTCCAACGCCCCTCTAGGTCAACCATCATAAAGTCGACCATCTGAATTTCATTATCTTTACAGTACCTTCTTGCCTCTTCCATACTAGTAAACATGTTTAATTCTCCAATAACTTACTCTGTTCCACTATGGCATAAAAACTGTTTGGGTTGGTTAGTTGGGGGAATACCCTACTTCACAACCACTTCATAGTTATGGGTACAGTTTGGGGGTGCAGGAAATTCGGGCATAAAATAGTTGGTGCATAGCGTTTTTTGTAGTGCTGTTTGCAAAACGCGCATTTGGGATCGGTGCCGCTTATCTGTAACTGCACTTTGCCGCTTCCTACTGCTCATTGTTTGGTTTGTTGTTGAAAAGCTTTTATCTCCCCATAGACAAGGTTTGGCTGTGTCTGGTAGAGAATTCTTTCAAGACCGTTACAGGCAACTTGGCTGGGAACTCAAAGAGGTTAATCTGCGGCAAGCTATCCGCATAAACAACACCAATGCACGTGGCAAAAACCTTGTTGAGCGTCTCAACAGCTTAGGGGTGGTTCTGCAAAAAATTCCTTTTCTCCAGTCAGGTTACTGGGTTTTGGACTCCAAAGTCTCTGCAGGTGCAACCGCTGAATACTTGCTGGGTCTCTACTCAATACAAGAAGCGGCTGCTCAAATTCCGGTGTCTCTCTTTAGCGATTTGCGTGGTAAAAGAGTGCTTGACTGTGCTGCGGCACCGGGCGGTAAAACTGTACAGTTAGCTGATGCCATGCAAAACTCGGGTGCTATTGTAGCTTTGGATGTGGATAAACGCCGCATAGCGGCAGTGGGAAACCATCTGGAGCGATGTAGCATTACAAACACTGTGGTCTATTTACTTGATGCACGCCAGGTCCCTTCTTTAAATCTGCGCTTTGATCGAATACTTGTGGATGCTCCATGTTCTGGTAACTTTGCCGGAGACCGCGACTGGTTTAAGAATCGCACTCTAAAAGACATTCAGTGCAATGCGGCTCTTCAAAAAGACATACTCACCAAAGCCTCCGAATGCCTAAGTAACCATGGCGAATTAGTCTATTCCACCTGCTCACTTGAACCTGAAGAAAACGAACTGAACATGGATTGGGCAATAAAAAACCTCAATTTGCAAATCCAAGAAACTCATAGTAGTTATGGCCAAAACGGCTTAACAGAGGTCTTTGGCAAAAAACTAGATTCATCAGTCGCAAAATGCCTGCGGATGTGGCCAAATGAAACTCAGGGCTTTTTTGCCGCTAAACTAAAACGGAGCCAACCCCATGACCGCTAAGGCAGTAACCAATTTTGTAGCGACATTTGGCGTAGATATCATCTTAAACCCTGATTTAATCGTAGAGAAAAATGGGCGTTTCTATTTGGTTAATGTTGCTCTTAGGCCTCTTATGGTTCGACCTGATTTCTTTTATGCTGGGCTTTTTTTGGGCAAAACCAAAGAAGGCAAATTTTTCCCCAGTTTTCACTTACTCTCGATTCTAGCAAAAGAGCATGCGCAGCGCATAGTTGTAGACCGGAAGGCGGCTTGGCTTTTTATATGCGGTAGACCTCTTTTTGCAAGTAGTGTGGTGCGTGTGTTTGGTTCAGCTAAGAGAAACACAAATACTTTGGTGTTAAATGAATTTGGGGAATGTTTGGGGTTTGGCCGAATTGTGGGTGATCTGAGCGCAAAGACCTCTCGTGATGAGGTTGCGGTGCGTAATGTCTCAGATGTCGGTGATTTTCTGCGTCGTGAACGCTAAGGTGGTTGTTGCTGTTGTCTTTTTTTTGGTTGGTTTTTAGTCTTTAACAGTGTGGCTTTATACATTATTTCAATAAATTCTCGATATAGTGGACAGTTATCCATATTAGTGGACGCTAAGCTTAAATACGTTTAAAGCGGACACTTATAACCATAACATGTGAAGAACCGAGCCTAACAACCTGCAGGAGATTTAACATGAAACATTTTAAAAACCCCCTCTGGAGAGAACAAGTAACCAAAGTAATCCACCAAATCCAAGAAAACGACATAAAATTTGTCAGGCTCCAATTCACCGATATAAACGGTTTTCTCAAAAACTTGGCCGTTAGCGCCAAAAACATTGAAAGCATCTTTGAAAACGGCCAATCCTTTGACGGCTCCTCCATAACCGGCTACCGCCCAGTCGAAGAATCCGATATGAACCTCTACCCCGACCCCTTCACCTTTGCCATCCTACCATGGCGACCCAAAGAAAAAGCCTCCGCCCGACTCATCTGCGACGTCTACACACCTCAAAACAAACGCTTCGAAGGCGACCCACGCTACATTCTCGAGCGCGCCATCGAAAAAGCAACCAACGCCGGCTACACCTTCATCTGCGCACCCGAACTAGAATTTTTCATCGTAAAAGAAAGCGAAACAGGCGGCCTACCCACCCCCATCGACCTAGCCGGCTACTTCGACGCCCACCCAGGAGACGTCACCGACGATCTGCGCCGAGAAATCGCCGACTACGCCGAAGCATTTGGCATAGACATAGAAATCAGCCACCATGAAGTCGCCCTAGGACAAAACGAAATCGACTTCAAATACGGCGAAGCCCTTGAAACCGCCGACCGCGCCATAACCCTAAAAATGTGCGGCAAAGTCGTAGCAGCCCGCAACGGCTACATCACCACCTACATGCCCAAACCCTTCCAAGGCATCAACGGCAGCGGCATGCACATACACCAAAGCCTATGGAACAAAGACTACACCCAAAACCTCTTCTACGCAGAAGACACAAAAAACGACTGCCTCTCCGAACTCGCACGCAACTACATCGGCGGACAACTAATCCACGGACGCAAAATAGCCGCTGTTCTCAACAGCTGGCCCAACAGCTAAAAACGCCTCGTCCCCGGATACGAAGCCCCCGTCTACATAGCATGGGCACACAAAAACCGAAGCCCCCTCATACGCGTCCCCAACTTTGGCGGCAGAAAAACAGCCGCCCGATGCGAAATCCGTTGCCCCGACGGCGCAGGCAACCCTTATCTTCAATTCGCAGTACTCCTAGCCGCCGGCTTAGACGGTATTAAAAACAAAACCGACCCCGGCAACCCCGTTGAATTAAACGTCTACCACATGAGCTACGAAGAACGCAAACAAAGGGGCATCATATCACTGCCAGAGAACCTCAAAGAAGCCCTCGACGAACTCGAAACCAGCGAACTGATGCGCGAAACACTAGGCGAAGTCGCCTTCGAAAACTTTTTACGCGAAAAACACCGCGAATGGGACCTCTACCGCACCCAAGTCACCGAATGGGAAGTCAACCGCTACATCAAACGCCTCTAACAACCAACCAAACCCCAAACTCATCCCTTTCCTTTATGAAACTAATTACTCCATAGTTGCCTAACTACTATCCTGCCTATCAATAGAAACCGGTTCAATCAATAGAGCCAATTAGCTTTTGATTTTTTCAGCCAACTGTTCAATTGCAACAACGCTTTGCTGACGGTTAGCTAAGTCTTTGAGCATCACTGCACCCTCTTTGAACTCTCGCTCACCCACAATAATTGCATAATCCGCTCCGCGTTTATCTGCATCTTCGAGTGCCTTTGACATTTTTCTGCCCATAACCTCAAACTCTACTGCTACCCCCGCCAAGCGAAGCTGCTGAGCAATTTTTAAAGCCTGAACCTTTAGAGCCTCAGTAATAGCAATTACAGCAACCCTCTTGACTGATTTGTCAATTCGGACTGCATTTTGAGTCTGCAATGCAATAGCAACCCGATCAATCCCATGCGCACAACCCACCGCAGGTGTGGCCTCCCCGCCAAAAACTTCAATCAGCCGATCATAGCGTCCACCACCACCCAACGCAATATCTAACTGTGGAACATAGATTTCAAAAATCATACCCGTATAGTACTCCAATTCCCTAGCAAATGCCGGATCTACCCTAATTGTGGTATTTGTACTCTCCGTTACAAGCCCCAAAATCTCTGCTAGATTCTCAACTGCCAACTTAGCAGCCGGATACTCAGAAACGTAGGCCAGCATCTGATCAACGGTCTCACGCCAATTGTCGCCTTTAATGGCAATTAACCCCTCAAGCATACTCCGGCTTTTCTCAGAATCCACCAACTTTAAAGCAGCATCATAGTCTTTTTTATCCATCTTTTGCAAAATTGCATTCTGAGCCTTCTCATCCACCTCATCTTGGCATAAAATACCGCGAATGACCCCAATATGGCCAACTTTGAACGCATAACCCTCAAGCCCAAGCGAGGCCATCAAACCATTAGTAAGCAACACAATTTCAGCATCTGCCTCAGGCCTAGCCGAACCCATCAACTCAAAATTTGACTGCCAAAACTCACGATAACGTCCCTTCTGCGGCTCATCATAACGATACACCGTACCTGAGGAGAACAACCGAAGCGGCTTAGGCTCATTTCTAAGCGCAGTAGTTACCAAGCGCGCAATAGAAGCCGTAAATTCAGGCCGCAGAGCCACCTGACGCTCACCCAAATCCTTAAAGATAAACATACGTTGCCGAATCTCCTCCCCCGACTTGGCTGAAAGCAACTCAAGAGGCTCCACATGAGGCACTATAACCTCACAAAAACCATAATACTCAGCTATTTGACGCGCTCTACCTATGATAGCTGTGAAGGCTTGAGCCTCATCACCGATAAGATCACGCATTCCCCGAACAGGCTGGAAAGACGCAGGCATACATATCCTCCCTCATACAGAAGCAAGTTATTCATTTAAAGCCTCCCCACACACGGCTTTGGGCTAACTTCTTAGTCTTTTTGGTTAGCTTTTTTGTCTTCAAGGGTAGATGTTGTCTCTTGTGTAGATTTTTGTGTCATGTTCGTTTAAAAAATTTAAACGGGCCGAACTATTGCCTTGGATAATTTCTTGCTTATTTTCTTCTTAGGTAGAAAAATAAAGATGCTACAATAACACCACTGACCGTTAGAACTATTATCACCACAACAGGCCCAGTTAAGAAAGACCCTAAAAGTGTAGGTTCAGAAGGAACACGTGAAGAAGTAATATCCTCTGTTGCAGAGGGTTGAGTATCAGGATAGCCTTGCGGATTATAAGCTACAGGTATATACTTAACATTAAACTCACCGCCTAATGTGTAGAAAACATCATCAATGACAACCATTTTGCACCCCCGAATATATGGTGCTGTATCCATGGCTTTTGCAGTTGACCAACTATCACCTATGGGATCATAAACCCACGTAAACGGCTTCACATTGAAGAGATCTTCTTTAGCGGCTTCAATCCCTAAAACATAAACGTTCTTAGGTGCATAACCACCCGATGTCATTATCATAGTGGCAGCATTGAAAATGGGGTTGGTGGCAAATATGTGTTCATCTGTTGTTTTGCCGTCATGCCACGTATTAGAAATCGGATCATAAATTCTAATCCGTAACTGGGCATTAAATAGGCCCATCCAAAGAGTTTCTGTTGATGGTGTGAGTAAAAAGTCGCCTACTACTATTTGGTTATCCATCACATCTGAAAATGCATATGTCATTGCTGTGGGCATATTGGTTTTATTTATCCATGTGTCTGTAGCTGGATTGTACATGTACATGGCACTTTGTGTTATAACAAAAAGTTGTTCGTTTACCACATGGGTTTGTAGTGGTTCTTCTTGATTGGTGAGGGGTGTTTTGGTGCTCCATTTGTCCGTAAGGGGGTTATACAGGTACAGCTCACCATCGAGAGTTATAATGAAAATTTGTTTATTTACAACCTGTGCTTGTAGCCCTGTTTTACATAAATTGGTAAACGAGGTCTTACTCTCCCACATATCAGTAACGGGGTCATAAACTTCAACTATGTCTAATGGGTAACGTATGGGTGGGCCTAGGGGATAAATGGTGCCATTTGCACCGCCGATGCAGTAAATTTTGCCTTGACATGTTACAATAATAAAATTGCCTCGGGGTGTTGGCATGGGTTTTAGAGTAGTCCATGTATCTGTCACAGGATCATAACACTCAGTAGTACCCACAAAACCCTGACCTTTGACATTTTGTTTGTCAACTAAGGGAGCACCGCTAATAGCATAAATTTTGCCATCTAAGGCAACAACCCCCAATTCAGATCGGGGATCATTCATAGCGGTTTTTGTGCTCCAAGAATTCTCAACTAACTCTGAGGCAACTAAAACAGACCCAAAAGCTGTTATGAATGACCCACTTATGAAAAAGAAAAGCAACATGAAAGGAATAACTTTATTCATGTTTAACATAAGGTATCTTTTGATTTTGCCTGATAAAGTTTTTGTTAATTAGTTACGTCTAAATCTAATTTTGTTATAGCGGCGTATCAGGGCAAAATTTATTGTATGTGGTTTAAGGATCAGTCATGGGTGAGCCGGCTAATTGGTTGGTTTGTTCGTGTAGTGCTAAAGAGTGACCTGTGGAACATGCATAACACCAAAGAAAGTAAACTATTATAGAGAGTTTGCAAAGGGTCTATTGTCTGTTCGAGGTGTTCTTTTGGGAACCCTTTGTTCTCCAGAAGAAGACTATTCGACTTCAACTATAAGGTGAGTATGATGGCACAAAAAACTCTCGTAAACGTCTTAGTGTTTTGTCTTCTAACAGTTACTCTTTTGAGCCCGATTTTTCTTACATCCGCCTCTGCTCAAAGCGGCGGTATCACCGTGGGTGAGTGGGCTATGGATCAGATCAAACCCAGTGACTCAGGAACAATAACCCCTGACAGCACAGGCGTTAACCATGGCATCTTGGCTGGTGAGGTTGAACCCGAACTTGTCGATGGCAAATATGACAAGGCCCTCCAGTTTAACGGCAAAAACACCGTTTATGTTCCCATCAAATTTGTCGTGGGTTTTCCACCAATGTCTCAGCCTATGTATGTGCCGATTTCACAAAACCTTGACATCCAAAAATACGTCCAAATCAGCTCTTGGGTCTATGTTCCCAGTCTATATGATGCCACCTATAACCAAATAGTCACCAAATGTAACCATCCCGATCAAGCCTGTGATTGGCAAAACACCCTTCGCGTTCTTGGCTTATCCATACGCGCAGGCACACCTGAGAACGGAGAACAATACGTACAGGGCGCATTGAGCGGCTATGTAGAAACTGATAGCGGCGGGTTTAATGAGATTGTAACCACCCAGTCGGTTCCGCTCAATCAATGGATTAAAGTGGAATTTCGTCGCGACACTACAGGTATGCACCTCTACTTAAACGGCGACGAACAAACCACAACTGTTCTCCACGGCGTACAAAACCCCCAAGGCAACATTGTTAATGGAACTGAATACTACTTTGGCCACGACAGCCTCATAACCATCGACAACATAAAACTTGTTGATCTCTCACCGCCAAACGTTACCGAGGACGCTTTTGACATTGGTCCTAATATCATGATAGCTATAATCGCAGTTGCGATCATCTTTGCTATCGCATGGTTGTTGCGCAGAGCCATCCAGCTCTGGATCATCCGCCCTAAAATCTAACTACGTTAAAGGCGCTAGCTGTGGGTACAACGCTAAAAATGCTCGAGTTGCAGCTCAGACAGGCCCTACTAGGACAGGGTCTAAAAGGTGAACCTAACACACCCCTTATTGTTTCCTATGCTGTGACGCGTGCTTGCAATCTGAGTTGTATTCACTGTCACGTATCGGCAAGAGAAGCCATGTCTGATGAACTCAACCTAAAAGAAGCCAAGTTGGCCATTGAGGAAATGCACAGTTTAGGCACTGAAGCAGTGATTTTTAGCGGCGGCGAACCCCTAATACGCAAAGATTTCGTACTCCAACTCATTGAATACTGCACTGATCTAGGCATAATCACAGCCATGCTCTCAAATGGCTTGCTTATGACCCCTCATACAGCATTGCAGCTCCAAGAGGCCGGTTTAAAAGTCGTAGGCATGCCCATCGACTCAGTGGTTCCCGAAAAACATGACCATATCCGCAACCTACCCGGCACATTTAAAAAAACAATACAGGCCATCAAGACATGTCTTGCAATAGATCTAGAGGTTGTTGTAACCACCATGGCTCTCAAAGACACCTACACCGAGATGCCTAAACGACTCGAATTTCTCTACGAGTTAGGTGTTGATGAAGCCGCCGTTTATGACCTTGTGCCTGTAGGCAGAGGCAAAGACGTGATGGATAACGCCATGACCATGGAACAACGCGTCAACCTCATCCGTTGGTTGCAGAGCCGCCAAGAAGACACCGAAATGACCTTCACCATGTCAGGAGGCACGCCCCTCTACCCTGAAATCGCCGCAGAGATGCACCGTAACCACGGAACCAAAGCCAAAACCCTCCTCATTAAAGAATTCTGGATACACAACGGCATAGGATGCCACGCAGGCAACATGTACTTCAGCCTCCGACCAAACGGGGACATCTACCCCTGTACATTTCTACCAATAAAAGCCGGCAACATCCGCGAACAAAGCCTAACCCAAATCTGGCGCAACGCCCCAATTTTAAACACCCTGCGGCAACGACACACCCTAAAAGGAAACTGCGGCGGCTGTGAATACCGCGAGAGTTGTGGAGGATGCCGAGGCAGAGCCTATGCATGTACAGGCGACTACCTAGAAACCGATCCAGTATGCCTTAGAGATTTAATGCGCCAAGAAGGCATTGCACCAGCAGATGTGAAACGATTTGGCTGGTGCGTAGGATAACTGATATTTATATCAGATCAAATAATTGCTGAAGCAGAGCAGAATATGTGTGCATATTATAGTTTCAAAAATTGGCAATCCACCACAAATGCACAGCTAAGGATACACTCGAAGTCTTGCCTCATATATTTGACTGCCATAATCATAACAGTTATCGTTTTTAACACCTCATTTGCTGCCCTTACCACAGCCACAACCCCCACAGCAATTTCAACACTGCCCGCCATTGGCTCATCTGATGAAACAAATACTCCAACACCTCTCTGGAACTACACAACAGACAGCAGAGTCGGAACATATGATACAAGGGCGGGTATGGTTTATACTTCTCCGATTATTGTTCAGGGGATTCTTTATTTTGCCTCTGATGAGGGTTATGTCTATGCATTAAACGCTGCCAGCGGACCAAAAATATGGTCGACTTATAAGGAGGGCCATTTACCGCATACGGGTGCCTCAAAGTTCCCAATAGTTTATGACAACAAAATTTTCCTAAATGGATATAGGGAAATGTATGCTCTAGACGCAAAGAGCGGTGCCATAATTTGGGAAACAATTGTAAGCCCTGGAACAACCAATAAGGTCATGGCACCTCCAGTTGTTGCAAATGGTACTTTATATATCGGTTATGAACATAGCTTTTATGCTCTAGATAGTTTTACAGGCGATATTCTTTGGATCTATGGTGTTGCTGATGTTGCTCCATCACCATTGGTTGTTGGTGATGTTGTTTATGCGGGGTCATCTAACAAAGTTTTTGCTTTAGATGCCCAAGACATTCGAGGTGACCGTGAAATTTGGACTTATACAGTAGGATCTAAGAATATAGATAGGGAGTCTTGTGTGTCGTCTTTTGTGTTTGGTGATGGAGTGCTTTATTTTTGTGCGGGGGATGGTAATGCGTATGCTCTTGAGGCTGACAGCGGCCAAAAAATTTGGAGCTACACCTACGCTTCTCGTCTGCCGCGCCATTATATTTCCTCGTCATCATTTCTTATAGATCCTTCTGCTCCCTCAGCGCCTATTCTTAGAGATGGGTTAATTTATATGGGTTCAAATACGGGTGAGGTTTATGCGTTAAATGCATCTGATGGGACAAAACTTTGGAACTCCACCATTGGTGCGGGGCGGTTGTCGGCACCGGCACTTTATAGTGATGTTTTATATGTTGGCTCCTCTGATGGTAATCTCTATGCCCTAAATGCTGCCAACGGCTTTGAACTATGGACTTACCCTGTTTCGTCGCCTATTTCTTGGGATTACTCTTCATGGGGTGTTGGGGGTGGTGTTGGTTCGCCTGTTGTTTGTGATGGGGTTTTGTATGTGGGTGGTGGAGATGGTGTTTATGCCTTAGAGGTTTCTCTACCAATAGATCAACCTCCCGGGGTTTCTCCACCATCTGTTCAATCCCCTTTGACACCTATTTCGCTAATTTTTGTAATATTGATAATTATGGGGGCTATAGCTATAGTTACGGTCTGTTGGTTACGGTCTGTATCCGTTAAGAACACAGAGCGCCAAAGTTGTAGCCGTTAAATCTGCAGTGGTGCCCGGGTTACAGGTATTTCCACTGTTGCGGAGTTTTTTATCAAATTCTGCGAGGCTTTCTCTACCCTCGGGGGTTTCTAAGCCGCCTATTTCTAGGCTGGTTTGGGCATCTTTGGAGATTTCTTGAGCTTTGGGTTTACCCATTTTGCGAGCAACAAATGTATCTGGACGTTCAGCGAGAATTTTTAGGAAGGTATGAACAACTGCGGTGTTGAGTGGTTTGTTTCTGAGTTGTTCTGTTAGATAGGGATAGGCTAAATCAAAAGTTATGGGGTAATTGTTGACCCATTCATAGCAGATATCATCATAGGCGGCGGCGAGTTTAAACACCTCAAACAAACCCACATTCTCTTCTATGAGCCGTTTTTTGGAATCTGTTTGGGTAACATCCAGATCCGGTGCGCCGCCTAACCCGCTGGGACATGCAATATCGATTGCTTCATAGAGATGAACCGCATCCCACGCCGATGACGCCCTAACCACCAAATCAAGATTTCGCCGCAGAACCGAAAAATCAAAACAAAACCTCTGCTTTGTTGGTGTCATACCCGCGGCGGTTGCAAGCGGCACAAACAGCATCACCGTACCCAAAATAGTGTTTCCACCTCGTTGCCACATTGTAACATCTTCTGAACAAGTCTTGATTAACTCACCTATACCCAGCCTTTCAAGGTTTAGTTGTCCCTCAGCAACCATAGCTCCCCGAGAAGCCGCTTCTTGCAAACTCGGTCCAGCCGCAACCGCTGATGCCAAAAAATGTTCCACCCGGGTTTTCTCAAAGCTGGCAGTGAAACTGACGTTACCGGGTTTTTGCACACTGACTTCAAGCATCATCGCAAGTTGAAGACATTTGGCGATGTGCTGCGCTTTTTGGAGGCGGAGGAGGTCGCTCATTTGTTGCACTCAGAGAAGGACGCCAAAGAAGCTTTATTAAAGTATCCAAAACTTTAGCACAGCAAGGATACATCATGAGGCCCCGTGAAGGCGACTTAATCAAAACCCAAAGCGGCGTAGTTTTCGACGTAAAGGGTACAACGCACCCCCCAGACAAAATCATAGCATTCCCCCGATTCATACCCTTCACACAGGGCACAAGAAAAGGTAAAGACCAACTCTACGGCAAAGTCTACAGCCTAGATGAGCGATTCAACTACCTAAAACAAAACCATCCTGACCTCATCGTTTTTGATAGCGTTTTTGGGGAAACCCTCTGTGAAGTCTCCCTCAACCACATCATTGAGCACTACCAACCCACAGAAAAACTAACCGAACTACGAAATGCAAAAAACCTCTCGGATCTTGAAGAAAAAGCCCTAAACTTGGCTGAGGAATTAAAAAATAATGCCAATATCCCCTGGAGTAGTATAGGTATCTCTGGTTCGATAATGGCTGCCCTAACCACCCCAGCCTCTGATATCGACCCCATCGTTTATGGCACAGAAAACAGCCAAAAAGCCTACCTCACACTCCAACAACTCCAAAAAACACCCAGCTCAGGTTTTAAACCATACACAACAACTGAGCTCCAAACCCTCTATGACTTTCGTTCCAAAGACACCCATATGAGTTTTAGTGATTTCTCAGTTGTGGAGTCCCGTAAGGCCTTTCAAGGTATGTATCAAGGCGTCGACTACTTTATCCGTTTTATAAAAGAGCCAAACGAAACCTCCCAACAATACGGTGATATCTGCTACCAAAACAGCGGATACAGTAAAATTTATTCTACCATCACTGATGCCCAAGACGCCCTCTACACCCCCTGTACCTACAAACTTGACAGTGTCCAAGTTCTTGAGTGTTCTCAGATGACACCGATCGAGGAAGTGGTTTCTTTCCGTGGTCGATTCTGTATGCAAGCTGAGATAGGTGAGAAAATTGAGGCTCAGGGAAAAATTGAGCGTGTAATTAATAAAAAAAGCGGCAAAGAACATTACCGCTTGATTTTAGGAAATAAACCCCAAGACTACATGATACTTTTGCGTTAACTATGCAGGGCTCTTAGTACCTGTTCATAGTAGCGGGAACAATAAGTTAGTGTAACCTGCAAATAGTTGCCCTTTAAAGATGCTACCTTCTCAAGATTGCCTTCCACTATGATTGTTTCGTCACGCTGTACTTGTTGGCGGAACTCTTCCATGTAACTAAATATACGAATAGCCTCTATGGCTTCTTTGGGTCCACTTAGAACCTCTAAGGGTTCAATGCCATAAACCGATGGAATAAAGGGTGCATCATTATCAGCTGTCACGCGGGCTTTGAGTCTAACCCAGCCTCTTTGAGTGATCTTTGTATCGGGGTCGTATTCGTTTCTGATTTCCTCCCAAGCTTTCACCGGTTCAAATTCTGCTTTGATAATTCTGCCGCTATGGGCTCTGTCATCGTAGAAACCATAAATCATCTTGCGACGTTGGTGCCAAACAAAGTCTGGGATCGTAAAGTCTCTAAATAACCATCGTTTACCTGACATGACCTCTTCTGATGTAAATTCATTGCTAAGTCCTGAGCTGGGATCTGCGTAGAGTTGGGCCATTGTCTGTACAATTTTTTGGTTTTGTGCTTTGCCATAAATTGTAAAGTCAATATCAGAATATTTTGGATGATGGAAATCATGTAGCATTGAACCAAACACGCCAAAGCTCATCTTAGAAACTCCGGATTTGTTTGAGACAATATCTAGTACGCGCTCCATTGCCGACAATAGCTGATCGGTGGGGCCTTTTTTTAGCAGTTCTTGTAGTCGAGGTTGGGGTTGGCGTACTTTTCCAATGAGTTTCTCTGGAACCCCGACGATTTTAAGACCAAGCATTTCCTGATTAACTAGGTACTGGGGATACTTTTTGGTGATAAGTTTTAGGCCTTCGTCGTTGTAGAATTTATAAAACAGCTCATTTTTGCCCTCCCGCGGTGCTCTGGGATCTGTTGAGTTAAAGATTTTCGAGTTGGCATATTCCGCATCGCAGATATAGCTGGTTTGGGGGTGGTTGTATCCAAATACGCGGAAAATGATGCCTTCCTCGGTTTGGATGGCGTCGCGATCACGCAGGTTTAGATCGGCCATATGTATTCTTCTTCTGAGGTAGCTGTGCCCACAACAACTTGATAGAAAACTGTACCGTCACGGTTGGATTGGACTTTCTCAAGGGTACCTGCAACTTTGATTTGCTGTCCGGTTCGAGCGACGTTTCTATAGCAGCCAATGTTGGCGGTGACTTGGAGGGGAATTTTATCTAGGTCCACTTCTGATTGGACATCTTGAGGTTTGTACTGTGTGATTTTGTAGACTGCTGGGCGATACATTGTTTCTGTATCATCACAAACAGTTGCGGTGAACCGTACCGGTGCTAATGCTGTGTAGGTATAGTCGCCGTATTTACTCTTAATTTCCTCTGCTTTTTTGGTAGCATTGTACATCCAGATTTTACCATCATGCTTACCAACAAATCGACGCGCTGCTTCAATACGATTGCCCGCAATGTAGGATAAGGTACCGTGATTAACAAGTGTTTGTAGTGTTTGTTCAACTTGGCGGAAATTCTCTGAACCATAAACCACAAAATCAATGTCACTTTCCGGCGCATGCATATCCAAGGCGATGGAGCCATGGATACCTAAATCCGAGTAGGGCACACCTGATTCTTTATGAACCAGATCAATGAGTTTTATGGCATGTGCTTGGAGACTATCCGGGTTTTTGAGGTTCTGCAACCAGACCAAACGATCTTTGGGTACAAATACCTGCTCGATTCTATCTAAGGGTGATGTTATGAGTTCTTTACCTCGCGTTTGATCAAAAAACAAATAGTTTGCGAAATTTCCTCGAAACGCACCTATAAAGGTTTGATAATTTTTAGCGGTGTAGAGCTTCTCTGCACGAAATAACTGACTGGTCAGCGGATTTGAACCAAATTTCCATGTGCGTTGCAACATCTCAACATTGAAGAGATCTTTGTATTTAGCGGGGATGTATTTGAGAAATGCAAAGACTCTATCGCTTGGATGCTCATAGCCAAACGTGTTCATGATAAACCCATCTTGGGTGACAAAGGTGTCACCATCGGCAGGAACCCAAATAGTTGCTTCTTCCATACGCTACACTGCAAAAATAGGATTAATAAGACCTAAAAAAGCTATTGCCACCTAACCATAGATGTGCTGATTAAGAGGTATTCTTAGTTGGGTTGTAGAGTGTAAAAATAGACGAAAAAGAGTTAGATTCTTAGGATGATTTTTTCTGTGTAGGGTGCGATTATTTTGGCGATTTCCTCGATTTTTTCGGGTACATAGGGTTTGAGTGTTTGGTAGCGTTTATCAAGAGTATCTTCGGCGATAAACTGTTGAAGTGCATAAATTTTAGTGCCTTTTATCATTTCCCCGATTGCCTGTGCATCTTGTTCTGTTAGGAGCTCGGGTATGTCGGTTGTGCGAAACTCGTAGGGAACCTTGCCCCTCTTGAGTATCTCCATTGAGTGCATCAGGTTCTTTGTGTCAGAGGCACCCAGCAGATGATACTTTTCTTGGCAGGTTTTCACATCCATTGCCACATAATCCACATGTCCCAGACATTCCTCGAGTACGTCGGGGAAAAAGCCATTGGTATCTAGCTTGACTGAGAATCCGTGTTCTTTGAGTTTGGCAAGGAACTTGGGGAGTTCTCGGTGCATGCAGGGTTCGCCTCCGCTTATAACAACTGCGTCGACATGTTTTTTACGGCTCTCAAGTATTGAGAGTGCTGCGCCTTCTTGGAGAAACGGTGGTTGAGGATCGAGGGCAATTTTGTGGTTGTGGCAAAAGGGGCAACGCAGGTTGCACCCCGGTGTGAACAGTACTGATGCTACCTTATCGGGATAATCCAGCAAGCTGGTTTTTTGTAATCCGCTAAACTTCACTGAGTTGCTCACCTAAACTGTTAGGGGGGCTGATGCCACCACTGTTGATCTGTCAAAGGTTTTGCGTATGGCAAATTCAGCTTGTTTCCCATCATTCCATTGGTCAACTGGGCGAAGATATCCTACAACGCGGCTATAAACTTCATTTTTTGCTCCACAGACCAGACAGGTTTTGTGTTCACCTGTGGTATAGCCGTGACTTGGGCAGATGCTAAAGGTTGGCGTTAGGGTGAAGTAGGGTAGTTTTGTATTCCAGCTGACTTTTTTAACTAATTCGGCTGCAGATTTCCAGGTGGGTAGGCGTTCTCCTATGAAGATGTGGAAGTTTGTGCCGCCTGTGTAGAGTGTTTGGAGTGTCTCTTGATGTTCGAGGGCTTCAAAGAGATCACCTGCAAAGTCTACGGGTAGTTGTGAGGAGTTGGTGTAGAAGGGTTCGGCGTGTTCTGCAATTATGTGTTTTTGGTTGGCAAATATGATGTCTCGGTAGCGTTTTCTGTCGAGGCGGGCTAGGCGGTAGGCGGTGCCTTCTGCGGGGGTGGCTTCGAGGTTGTAGATGTTGCCTGTTTCTTCTTGATAGTCTGCTATTTGTTTGCGCATGTAGTTTAGGATTTTAACTGCAAATGCTTGGCCGTCTTTTGAGGCGATGTTTTGTCCTAGGAGGTTTATGAGGGCTTCGTTTATGCCTACTATGCCGATTGTTGAGAAGTGGTTTTTCCAGTATTTGTCAAATCCTGCTTTGACGTGTCGGAGGTAGCGTTTGGAGTAGGGGTAGAGGCCGTTGTCGGTGAAGGCTTCGAGGACTTTGCGTTTGAGTTCAAGGCTGGCTTTGGCGGTTTCCATGAGGGTGTCTAGTTTTTCGAAGAATTCGTCTTCGTTTTTGGAGAGGTAGCCTATGCGGGGGATGTTTAGGGTGACTACACCGATGCTTCCTGTTAGTGGGTTGGCTCCAAAGAAGCCTCCGCCGCGTTTGCGGAGTTCTCGGTTGTCGATGCGGAGCCGGCAGCACATGCTTCTGACATCTTCGGGGTTCATGTCGCTGTTTACAAAGTTGCTAAAGTTGGGGACGCCGTATTTGGCTGTGACTTCAAAGATGGCTTGTGAGGTGGGTGAGTCCCAGTCGAAGTCTTTGGTGATGTTGTAGGTGGGGATGGGGAAGGTGAAGACTCTGCCTTTTGCGTCGCCTTGTTTCATGCCTTCTGCAAAGGATAGGTTTAGCATTTCTAGTTCTTTGGAAAAGTCTCCGTAGGTGTCGGTTGTGACTTTGCCGTTGTAGATGACGGCTTCGTTTTTCATAAAGTCGGGTACGGTTAGGTCTAGGGTGAGGTTGGTGAAGGGTGCTTGGAAGCCGACTCGGGTGGGGACGTTCATGTTGAAGAAGAATTCTTGGAGTGCCTGATCGACGTCTTTTTGGGTTAGGTTGTCGTATCGTATGAAGGGTGCTAGGTAGGTGTCAAAGTTGCTAAATGCTTGTGCGCCTGCGGCTTCTCCTTGGAGGGTGTAGAAAAAGTTGACGATTTGTCCTAGTGCGGTGCGGAAGTGTTTAGCGGGTTTGCTCTCGATTTTGCCATGCACTCCGCCAAAGCCTGAGAGCAACAGATCGTTTATGTCCCATCCAACGCAGTAGGGTCCTAGGACGCCTAGGTCGTGGATGTGGATGTCTCCTGAGAAGTGAGATGCGGCGATGTTTTCGGGGTAGATGCGTGCGATCCAGTATTTGGCTATGACGGCTGAGGAGAGGTAGTTGTTTAGGCCTTGGAGTGAGTAGCTCATGTTGCTGTTTTCTTTGACGCGCCAGTCCTCAACTTCGAGGTATTGATCTACCAAGTCTGAGGAGCTTAGTAGCGCGGCTAGTTCGCGCATGTCGTTGTGTTGTTTGCGGTAGAGGATGTAGGCTTTTGCGGTGGAGGCGTGTCCGTTTTCGATGAGGCGCTTTTCGACGAGATCTTGGACTTCCTCAACGGTTGGGACGCCATCATCCCCATAGGTTCGGTTGAGTTCAGCTACGACTTCGTCGCTGATTCTTTTAGCTTGTTCTTTATCTTTGCCGCCTACTGCTTTTACAGCTTTATAGATGGCTTGGGTGATGCGTTCTTGATCGAATGGTTCTAATTTACTGTCACGTTTTAATACGAATTTCATTTTTTCTTCACTTCCGAAATTACTCGCCTGAAATCTTCAGGCTCTTCAAATTGTTTGTAAACCGAAGCAAACCGGATGTAGGCAATCCGGTCGACTTTTTTTATGTACTGCATAATCAAGTCGCCGATTTCCTCTGATGCGACTTCCTGAGCGCCTTTTAGCATTAAGTCCTGGCGGACGTGATCTGCTAACTCGTTTATCTGTACCATGGTGACGGGGCGTTTTTCGAAGGCTTTTTGGAGTCCTCGAATTATTTTGTTAACATCAAAGCGCTGTAATTCACCGTTTTTTTTACGAACCATGATTTCGACGGTTTCGAGATATTCGTAGGTGGTATAGCGTTTACCACAGGTGGTGCATTCTTTACGTCTGCGGGTGGTGTTCTCTGCAGAGTCCCGTGTTTCGAGGGTTTTTGAATTTTCCGAGTTGCAGTAGGGGCATCTCATTTTTTATTTGCTCTTCCTGTCTTGATGCATAGTGTTATTGACATTACATACTACACTACCGTTAGCGCATATATAACAATTTTACACATTAAACACTCAAATCCACCCCGACCCCAACACCCAAAACCGTGAAAAATACACAAAAATCCCAATATATAATACACCCGAAAAAACCTCCAAATCACCAAATCATCCCTAATTAGACAAATATCCACCAGGTTAAAGCTTACGCAACCAAACAACTGCTTGCGAAAAAAACATAAGACAGCACACAAATAACCAATTGAAGCAAGGGTAAAAAATGCGGCTCCATAACTCAGAACTAACCATTTTTTATCACTGTTCATTGAATTTCAATCGAGTTAAGCAGCAATTTGAACCCCTTAAGAAAGCAGGCATATTTTTGCTAATTTCCACTTTACTTTGTTCAACAGTGCTTGCAAGTCAGTTTGTTGGGTTGATAAACGCTCAAGCAGGTTCCACTATAACCATCACCTCTGAGGGACAGATTGTGGGCACAGATCGGATTGAGCGGCAAGGCGATGTTTATACTTTTACAGGAGACATTTTTGGTATCATAGTAGTTGAAAAAGACAATATTACCATTGATGGCGCCGGATATACAATTAAAGGAAAAGGAAACGGAGTAGATTTAAACAGAAATTCTAAGGGTCCGTCCCTGTATATTTTTGTGATAGAGGCCATATTTTTGCTTCCTCAAATAATAACAGTTTTATCAACAACACCTTTGAGGGAGGCGGACTAGACATCAGAAATGGAGTTTCTATAGAGTATATCGGAAATGTGATTAAACATAACGTTTTCATCGACTGCTTTCCATCTGCAATATTCATAGATTGGGCTATGCCAAATGTTGTGACTGAAAATAATTTCATCAATAGCAAGATAGATATTCAAATATATGGTCAGCTTGAGCTTGATAGGAATTATTGGAGCAACTACGAAGCGTTGTATCCTGATGCCAAAGAAATAGGTGACACAGGCATTTGGGACACATCCTACGACACTGGCCCTCACGCTGGTCGTCTTCTCTTTTTCGATTCTAATCCTTTGATAAATCATATAGTCAGTGCTGGCGCCCCCGGTCGCAATGAAAAACCAACCCCTGTCCCAACGTTCTCCCCAAGCGATAAAGAACCACAACCTCCCCTAACAACGATACTAATAGTCACCATAGTGTCTGTGACAATTGTGAGCATAAGTTTGTCGATTTACTTTAAAAAAAAGAAGTAGCCTATAAGCGCTTAAAGATACAGTGTTTACCCGGGCTGTCTAACTGCTGAACACCTTGTTCGTGTACTTAGCATTAAATCAAATCAACATCAATACTTAGTTGTGATAGATCATGTGTGTTCAAAAGCTAAACAAACCTATGAAACGAACTACTGCCCGATATGTTTGTTATTATGCTGTAATAAACTACATATTGCTTTGACCGCATTATAAATAAGTGTTGATTGTATATGTTAACACGTGCTTAGTTATGAATAAAAAGTACAGTGTTAACTTGACCAAAGATGAGCGTTGGATAATTTTTGAGACAA
>WRCX01000011.1 GCA_009783705.1 Candidatus Bathycorpusculum hydrogenotrophicum
GTCGGTTTGGGCGGCAGATCGAAATGGTTCGGGTAAGCAGATAGATTGGCATTTTACCACAAAACAAGCAAGAGGTAAACTAAAACATCTATATCCTAACTTATAATGCGGTCAAAGCAATACGTGGGCAGGACTTAAAATAAGGTTTAAGGTACATTCATTTACAGTAGTCATAATAACGCCAAACGCTTGATGCAAACAAATAGTTGCCACTGGCACTCACAAAAGAAATTCCATAAAACAAGCGTTATAGATCGAAATAGTGTTGGCTCAGAGCAACAAATAGTCTGCCGGATAACATCATCCAAGTATTTGGTGGATAGCCAGATAGCTCAAACAGGGCTTAACAATACGACAAGCACGATCAAAATATCAACAGAATAGAAAAAGGCTAACTTGTGGGCGTTTAGCCCACATTGTTAGATCTTATGTTTGGGTTTATTGGTGTTTTTTTGCAGATCCGTATTTCATTTGTACGACCGTTAGAAGGCCTGCTGCAACTACGCAGGAAATTAGCACAATTATCAGTGACTGCAAAGGACTAAAGGGAACAAACGAATCAGCATCAGAATTTGAAGCCGCATTGCCTACACTTTGAGCAACAACGTAGATGTCTGAATTTGAAGACTCAAACGCAGAAGCACTACTTGTTGTTGTGGTTTCGATGGTATTTGGATCAGTATGTGTTGTTAGAATTTCCCCAAAGTAGTCTACACCGAATTCGCAGTCTTTCTTGGGGGCGTATACGTTGTTCGCTACATACAGAGTCTTGCCGTCGGGGGATATGGCAATTCCTTGGGGGTAGTTTACGCCGGCACTGATAGTGTACTCAACGCGGTTAGTGTTTGTGTTTATTACTGAAACTGTATTATTCCATAACTCAGTGACATACAAATATTTTCCATCAGGGGATACCGTTAACCCATTTGGGGCGCCTAAGCCAGATATAGCTGTAACTATGGTGTTGGTTTTGGTGTCTACTACATAAACGCCCAGAGTACCTGTCAGATAATCTGTAAAGCCTGCTATGTAAAGGAATGCTCCATCAGGTGATATTGCCAAATAATTGATGCCGTTGCCATAGCCAAAGGATATGCGGGCTACTCGTGTGTTAGTTGTGGTGTCTACTACTGAGATAAAGCCTGTGCCTTGTGTGAAATAAACGTATTTTCCGTCAGGTGAGACAACTAAATCCAGAGGGATTCCATCTATGAAAGACAGTACAGATGAGATAGAGTTTGTGGCTGTATTTATCACTAAAAGATCTCCGCCGCCTCCAACTGCTGCCTCAGAGGGTTTGTTGTCTAGTACATAGACATATTTGCCATCAGGGGACACTGCCAAGGCCAAAGGATCATCTATGCCCATAACTGTTGCCACCACTGTGTTTGTAGCGGTGCTTATAACAGAAAGTGATGCATTCATAACTGTAGCCTCAAATAGTTGGCGTCCATCGGGCAGTACATAGGGCACGTCCAGTTGGGCGTAGTATAGGTCGCGGTTTATGACATAGACGTATTTGCCATCAGGGGATGTAGTTGCTGCCCAGGGTTTGTCGCCGGTCTTTATTGATGTTAAGAGTTTGTTGGCAGAGGTGTCTATTACAGAGACGGTTTCGCTGTTTGTGACGTAGATGTTTTTGCCATCGGGAGATATTGCTATGGACCATAGATATCCTCCGACAAACACTGTGGGTTCGCTGTTTGCCGCGGATAAGACAGGCAAAGACAGGCAGGTAACTAGGAAAACAGCCACCATTAACCCACCGAAGATATAGTTTAGGTTTAGTTTCATGGTACATTTCTCCTTTTTCGTTGTTAGATGTTGTGTGCAGTGAACCATATATTACTTACTATTGACAATGGTAGGTAAATTTTGGTTATATCCAAAACATAGACTAGGACATATTACTCATCCTGAAATGCTGCTGATCATACACAACAATATCAGGCTTTAAGCGCAACGAATCAAACGGAGAAAACGGACAACCGCTCTGCCCAGCAACAACAACACGATCACTATACACAACTAACGACGGTGACCCCCCACCACCAATAACAGTTTCCCCATTGGCGCCAACACAACAAGACAAATAACACGCAGTATACCAAGCACCATCAAAATACTCATAGCCAGCAACATATACATCATCTAAGGCTAAATAAGACAGAAAACGCAACGCATTCTCCTCATCAAGAAAAAGAATTCCCGTAGGAGCACCAGGATTAAACCGTCCCAAAGCATCATTATAGAGATAATACTTCTGATTCTCCGCCATCATCATAACACACCCATTTTGATAAGCCAAATCTCGAACCTGCATAGCTGTATAAACAACCGCCCCAACACCACAAACAAGCACACACACCAACAAAATAGTTGAAACTAAACGACGGCGTTTCTTAGAAGAGCCATTTTTGAGGAAATTTATGTTCTGAATCCTCTGAGTTATTTTGGGATGCGACGCAAGAAGTAAACGCGGCGCAGGAACAAGCGGAGAAACAAGAAACAAATTAGAAGACACAACATCAACAAAGCGAGGCTTAGGAAATTGTGCTACAACAGATTCGATTTTTGCAAGAACCCCCGCCAACACACCCGGCTCATCAAGTAAAACAGCCGCTTTTGCATCTGCATGCAACTCCCGCTCTTTTTGCACATGGGATGCCGCAAGATAGGCAAAGGGATTAAAAAATGACAAAACACTCAAGGCGTTTACAGTGCTTTTGAAGAGAAAATCTTTCTCTTTGATATGCACCATCTCATGCGCAATCACAGCAGACAGCTCATCAAGATTAAGCATATTTAGAAGCCCCAAAGAAAAAACTATGGTAGCCCCACGTCCATGCCCAACAGTGAAGGCATTAGGCACCAAATCATCCACTAAACCAACTTTGGGCGCCTTAAGATCAAGACTACGCGCGGTTGTCTTAACTTTTTGTTGAACATCCACATACTCATCTGGAGCCATCAAAACGATATGAAACCGCTTATGAGCAAATCTGCTACCAAAACACAGTACCAAACCCAAAAAAACAACCGCGGTAATAGCTCCGCTAAGACAAATCAAGCCGGTAACCGACAAAACACTAGGTGAGACAGCAAGGATTTCATAACCTGAAACTTTGATTGAAATGGTTTGAACCGCCGCCATCATTATCTGAGGCTGAAATACAAGCAACACACAAACCGGAAGAACCAACGGCACTAACCACATTAAACTCCGACGATACCTAGAGATCGAGGGGTTAAGTTTTAGGTAAATTTTAATGAAGAAAAAAGCTGCAAGAAGAGAAACTAGGGAGTAGAAAAAGGCAGGCTGGCTGAGTTGAAATACAAAATCAGCAATACTCACCATAGCAAATCATCAGCGTTATTTCTGTTTTTCTTTTAGGTTTTTCTCAACCCGCTCTTTTAGAGCCTCTAATTCTTGATCATTGAGTACCGCTTTGTCTACAAGACAAGTAGTTACCAAATCACCAAAATTATCTAAAAGACTACCCAGCACCTGACGAACAGCCGTTTCTTTAAAGTTGGTCTCCTCAAGTTTAGGCCAATACACATAGTAAAGGTAGGCTCCGCTTTTGCTTTTTTCAATTTTTCTATCAAGCAGGCCTTTTTCGTAGAGCCGATCCATTGTGTTCATAACGGTGGTGTATGCGATTGATTTTTGCTGTTTGAGTTTTTCTAACACTTCTCGAACGGTTATGGGATATTTTTTTAAATCCCACATGGTTTGAAGTATATTTGCCTCTAAGGGGCCAAGAAAAGCTTCCAGATTATTGCCTTCAGCATTGTACTGAATAAATGAGACTTTCTTTTCTTCAGTCGTTGTTTCTTCCTCAGATACCACCATGCATGGTAGGTATTTAATGTTTTCCAAAACCTCTACCAACATCAGAAACATACCGCCATAGAGACAGACAAAAAAATAGAGACCTCGAAAAGCCGCCGTGCCTGCAAAGAAAGCACCGATTTTATGACATCCACAGGCGACCTCCTGTGTTGGTTAACCGTACTCCAGGGATCTGGATAAATGTTTGACAGGCCAGCTATTTTGTAATTTGCAACATCTATTTGTTAGTGCCATCCATCATTCAAGTTGGGTTGGTTTTTCTTTCGGTGGGTTTGGTGGTAAAAAGGGAGTATTCTTCTTGGGTTGCTAGGAAGTCGATGGGCAGGTGGATGTCGCCTGCGGTAATCAGTCCTTGGCCTTGGTTTAACTCTAGCAATGCTTCTTGTTCGGTATGGGACAATCCTAAGGTTTGGCCTGCAAGTCTTATGGCGGATTCGTCTTGTCGGAGCAGCATTTTGGTTGCGCAGTTTTCAATAACTGCTTTCCCAGATTGGTTTTCCACCACATCGGCTAAACGTTGGGAGTTTAGCAGTAAAATTACGTTTCGTTTTCTGCCTCGGCGTGAGACGCCTTCAAGAAAGCTAGCTGAGGCGGGCAGTGCGGTGTATAGCCAGAGTTCATCGATTATCACTAGTTTGGGGGTGTGGAGAGGGAGGAATTTGGTGTTGTCAAGCATTTGCCAGATTTTACTAAAGACCAAAACGTTTGCCGCTTGAAAGGTTAGACTGCGGCGCTGTGTTAAGGCAAGCTGTCGGTGCAGACCGCTTAGGTTAAAGACCATGCGCTCAGAGAATCGCTGGGGTTGGCCCAGAGTTAGAAAACTATCAGGCCCTGTTACAAAGGGTGCGAGACGGTCTTTTAGGTTGGGGGGACTGTTTTGGTAGACTTCAAGCAGATCTTTGCTTATGCCCACAATAGTGCGCAGTTCTTGGTAGTTGTGGTGGTCCTCTATGCCGGTTAGATCGGCAAGGATGCCTGCTGCGGTGTCTTTGTTGTCGCTAAAGATCTGGATGGGATCTAAGCCTAACTGTTTCTCAGCGGTGATATCTAGGATTTCGGCGTCTGAGCAACGGGCGACTTCGCTGTATTCGTTTTCGGGATCCACGATGTAATAGGCGAGGTTTTTGTGTTTTTGCAGCAGACGGGTGAGGAGGATCTTTGAGGTGAAGCTTTTGCCGCTACCACTTTTTCCTATGATCAATATGTTTTGGTTCATGCGTAAATGGGGATCAAACATTACCGGTGCGCCTGTGAGCTGATTTACACCTAAAAATACTCCGCCAGGCGACTCCACTAGATCAGCTGAGACAAAAGGAAAAAAGGCACTAGCAGTGGTGGTGTCCACTACAAGTTTTTTTGCTACCTCGCCTTGAGCCAGTTCAGGCTGCATATATGCGGGGCAGTCTAAGCGTATAAATCGTGCTTGGAGGGTGTCTTTAAGTTTTTTAGTGTTAGTTTTGAGTTCTGCAAGGGTGGCGGCTTCTATTGTAAGATTAATTTTTAATTCAAAGAGACGCGTGGTGGCAGCGATGAGATTTTGGTAGGTGACTTGAGCCATGTTGTGTTTATGTTTGATTTCGTCTTTGGTTAGACGGCCCTTGGTTTGATCAGCTAAGAGAATGCTCTTTAGTAATCTGAGGTATTTGCCCATTTGTGCAGAGGCCGCCTCAGGGGAGAGAGGCCTAATACAGATCAACACACGCTCACATAACCCATAGAGTTCACTTATAAATCCGGGCAACAATGTTCCGGGCAACTGATACACTGTGAAGGTTTGTTCGAGTCTACCGCTCTCAAGGGTGAGATATTTAGAAAAAGTTTGGGTAACTTTGGTTTGGGGGAGCTCAGTTAGGGGTTGGTGTTTAAAGCCGCATTGCTCAATTAACCAATCAAGGGGTTCTTGGGTTTGGAGGTAGAAGCGATAGTAGGTGGTTGTGAGTTGGTTTTCTGCGATTTCAAGGGTTTGTTGAGTTTTTTGAGCACTTAGTTTTGTTTCACAAGGCAAACTGTTTAGGAGCCGTTGGAAGCGCCCAAGAGTTTCAACACGCCTTTGTTTGGGAAGCATGACAAAATTTACGGGGAACACTTCATAGGTGCACAGAGAAGTTTCAGGGGTTGATTTTTTTAGTTTCTGCGTTTTGGGTTGCCTCCGTTTTAGAATTAACGTTTAGGGTTATTTGTTGGATGGGTTCTTGGGCGTCTTCGGGCTGGATAGTTATTTGGAAAAGGCCGAAGCGGTCAGGAACAATGTAGGTGCAAAAAAAGCCCTCTTTATCAGTCAGACCCTTTGCATAGGGGATGTTGTCTAGATTTACGTTGAAGGGTTTATCTGAGAGAACCTCACCAGTTGTGAGATCTTTGAGTACACCAACCACTTTTAGGGGGACCCCAAGAGTGGCCGAGAGCAACAACGACTGGGTTGGAGGCTCAATCGACTCGGGGTTAGTTGGGGGTTTTTGCAAGGGACCTCTTTGTATCAGGTAGAGCAGGTGAACTTCGGGGGGCAGAGTTTTGATTTTTCGAGTAAAAATGGCAGCACCACTAAAAAATATCGACCCGGCTACCACAATTTTTAGCGCCAAATCAGAAAAAAGAAGCGAACCAAGCCAAGCCAAGAGACCAAAGACTAAAAAGATAAGGGTTTGACGTATAGAAAACCGGCCAAGCGGAGTATCAAGTATAGGTTCATGAAAAAACCCCACATCCTCAAACCACAAAGACGACACCAACTCAGACAACCAAACCACCCTCAACAATAACAAAGATCAACAAACCGCATTGGCTACAACTTGATTTAGTTAATTTACACACTACTACTGAGATAGCCATAGCATCATCACTCACACTATTTGCCAAGAATTTTTAAACCAAACAGGCAAAAATTAAAATGCAGATCAAAGAAACACGTGATACTCTAAAGAACAACAGGTACAGTACAAAGTTTTATGTTTGCAGAGCACTCAACAGAGATCGTTATAAGGTGTGTAAAAAATCGCCATTGGTGTCTATTCGACTTTTCAGCATTAACATTAATCCTGCCAACTGAGATACAGAAAACAAGCGTATGTTCTTGTGTAGATACAAATTTTGCTGAAAACAAGGTGTGTAACGTTTAGAGAAATCTGCTCCACCGCCGCATAAACCATTTTGACACCTACTGCACATCAACCCGTCTGCAAAGAGCGGATCGACCTGCGTCTTCTCAAAAACAACAAGAAAGCAGTTACAACTAACACAGGCACTACACACAATACCGCCAAAACAGGAGTAGATAATATAGAATCAGGTTCAGAAACAACCGTGAAAACAACCGTCTCTGAAACACCAACATTACCAAACATATCCTCCGCAAAAACCACCACACTATAAACACCCGAAGACAAGTCTGACAAAGTAGCATTACCCTCAACAGTCACAAGATCCCCGCCATCAACACAATAATACAACAAACTACACGGACGATCCACAACAAACTCCAACTCTATACTCGACCCATTATAAACCTGGCTCACCGGAGAAACCAGCTCAACCACAGGAACAGACCGATAACCAAACGGCACATACATCTCATTAAACGCAACAGACACCACAGAAGAACTCCCAGCAACCTCCGAAGAAACATAGCCGCCAATCACATACAAAACATCATCAACTATTACCGCACCAAAATCAAACCGAAGATGAGGCATAGCCTCCCCAAGTAACCAAGAATTATCAGCAAAATCATAAGCCTGATTAGTCAACACCTCACGAAAAGTACTACCCGGCGCTTGCCCCAAAAAATAAACCCTCTGAGGAGCAAAAACACCCGAAGTCATCAAACCCACCCCAGAACAAAAAATCATAGGCCCCACCACCTCCCGACTCCAAACACAAAACACAGGATCATAAACCAAAACCATCGGCTCAGGAGAACCATAAATATAGAGATCACTCCACTCTGGAAAATCGCGGGATACAAACTCACCAGTAAATACAATCTTATTATCCATAACAAACGCAACAGGACGCGAACTAGCCACCGAACGACTACTCTGAGGAGTCACAGGCATCAAACCTTGATCAGTCCACACCCCAGTAAGCGGATCAAACATACACAAATTATGAAAACCCATCGGAACAAAAATTTGCCCATTTACAACCAACGCTTGTCTGTTCGTCAACGTGTAGGGCGGACGGGCCAGACCCTTTGTCCAGGTGTTTGTGGTCGTATCATAAACCTCAACCACATCCGAAGTGATATACGAATAGAATCCCCACCGATCCTTGGTTACACCCACATATCCGCCTATGCAATAAATCTTGTTTTGATAAGCTGCTATAGCAAAATGACTCCTAGGCGTAGGCATAGCCGCCAAAGTAGTCCAAGTATCCGTCACAGGATCATACACCTCATTAGTACCCACAAGTTTATCAGGAAATAGACCCGAGGTGGTGCCGCCGATCGCATAGATCTTACCCTCCACAGCAACAACCCCCAAACCCGATCTCGCCTGAGACATCGAAGCCTTTGAACTCCAAGAATCCTCAACCAAAGGCAAAGCCTCAACCGAACAAACCCCAACAGCCAAAAATACTCCTGTAAAAAAGAGAAACAACACGAAACAAACAAACCTATTCATGCCTATCCCCGCTATAACTCCACATTATACAACATAAAGTTTACGTAAAAATGAATCAAACCCAACCCAACCGGCCATAACTCTAACAACACAAAACAGAGACTTTGCCTTTGTGTTAGTGCAAGTTGACGGTGCAGGGTAAAAATTAGAGAGAGCCTTTTTTGCTCAATTTGAAAAAGTCGTTAGATAAACAATGAAGAGAGGAGGAAGAAAAGCTGGGTAGCGGTGAATTGTGAGGGTGGGGTTTGTTGTTGTGGTTAGGTGGTCATTTTTTTGAGTGATTGGAGGCACCAGTAGAATATGATGATGGACATAATGCTGATTATGATAAAGCCTAGGGGTATGTTGATGCTTTGAAAGTTTCCGACAAAGAGGTCGCGGGTTGCGTTTACGCCGTATGAGAAGGGATTGATTTTTGCGAGGTATTGCAGCCAGAGGGGGGCAAGTGCTAGGGGGAGAAATATGCCGGATAGAAGTGAGACTGGGAGGGTTATGGTGTTTAGGGTGGGTGCTAGGGCGTCTTTGACTTTGTAGATAAGCGCAAAGGAGTAGGAGAGGCAGGCCATGATGGCGCCTATTAGGACATAGAGGACTAGGGATAAGGCAAAGCCGGCGGGGTTTAGGGTTAGTCCAAAGGGGAGGGCGACCAGTGTTATTAGTATGCACTGAGCAAGCAAGACAACTACGTCGCGTAGGACTTTGCCAAGTATGATGGCTGAGCGGCTCACTGGGGTGACGAGGTAGCGTTGAATGACGCCTGAGCGGATTTCATCGATTAGAGGAAAGCCTACAAATGCGCAGCCGAAAATTGCTTGCATGACCAAAAGTCCGGGGATGAAAACGTTTGCAGTGTTTCCATCAGTAAACCCTGGAACACTTCCCAATCCGCCCAGCAACGGCATGTACAAAATAAGATACATCAAAGGCTGGAACATGTTTATGAAGATAAATATGGGACTTTTGAGGCTGTGAATCATATTTGCGCTAAACATCAGGCGTACGTCATGGAGTAACTTCATTGTTTTTCACCGTCTTCGCGCATTGAGCGTCCAGTATATTTTAAGAACACATCATCTAAACTGGGCCGGGCAAGGGTCACACTATGAACGGGTAAATCGGAACCATCCAATAAGCGTAGCAGATCGGGCAGTGTTTTTTCGCCATCCTTTAGGGTAAGATAAACCGAGTTCTCACTCACTTGGAGGCGCTCCAGCTTTACATGGGTGGTTAGCAATTCTTCAGCTTTATGGACAACCTCAGGGGAGGTAAAACTAAAAACGATGGTGTCGCCGCCTACGGAGCGTTTTAACTCATCAGGGGTGCCTTGGGCTATAATTTGGCCATGATCAATAATGGCGATGGTATCACAGAGTTTGTCTGCTTCATCCATGTACTGGGTTGTTAGCAGTATGGTAACGCCGTCGTCTTTGAGTTTTTGTATCTCAACCCAAAGATAGGCCCGGCTCTGGGGATCAAGCCCTGTTGTGGGCTCATCAAGTAAGAGCAATTTAGGGTGATGAATCATCCCCAAAGCGATATCTAAACGCCGCTTCTGTCCACCGGAATAAGTGGATGCAGGGCGATCGATGTAGCTAGTCATTTGAAAGCGCTGAGAAAATTCGGCGGCGGAGCGTTTAGCAGTTGTTGCGTCTATGCCAAAGAGTTGGGCTTGGAGAACCAAATTCTCTGTTCCACTAAACGCTAAATTTGCTCCTCCGGCTTGGCTTACAAAGCCTACGTTTTGGCGAATTTTATCGGACTGTTTAACTAAATCATAACCTAGAACGGTTGCTTCTCCTCCGCTGGGACGCAGAAGGGTTGAGAGCATTTTTTGAGTGGTTGATTTTCCAGCACCATTTGGACCCAGAAACCCAAAAATTTGTCCCCGCTTAACAACTAAATCCACTCCTCGAACAGCTTCCACTTGGCGTTTCTTACCGCGTTCCTTTAAAACAAAAGTTTTTTGCAACTGTTTAATCTCAATAACACAATCACTATTCATAAGGCGACCTCGCCTCAGCGCTATATAAGACTTCAGCACCCCAAGACAAGATAAGATCCTAACACAACAACCAAATTTAATTACCAACCACAACAAACAAAACAAAACAAGACCTATGAGGGAGAATCGGGGTTGTTTTTACAGAAGCCCAGAAGTCTGTTTTGGCTACCAAGGGTTGGGTCTATTTCGATGGTTGCCATCTCGGGGTGGTCGGGTTCAAATTTTGCAGATTTTGCCACTATGGTGGCTTTCCATTCAGTGAGTTTGTCTTTTAGTTTATCTGCATCGATTTGGTTGGGGACTATAAAGATTGTTGGGAAGCCCATTTGTTTGTTGCGTCTATAGTTGTTCTCTAGGCGGTCCCAGTGTTTTTGTGGGTAGCTCTCTACTTCAACTGCAAAGCTGTGTTTGTAGTTCCAGCAGTTGGGGTCGATGTGGCCTTTGCCTTTTGGGGTGGGGATTGGCAGGGTGGGGGTGATGTAGAGATCGGCTATGCTTGCATCTGTTTGGCCTGTGTCTATGGTTACGATCCAGCCGTTTTGCCAGTACTTTTTTTGTTGGGTTATGATGGTTTGTATGTGTTTAACTCCGCCTGCTTTTTCTCCTCTAAAGGTGCTATCGAGAAGCCGCCTAGCAACTTCATCGTCGGCTATGGCTAAACTCCATATGCGCAGGTGTTCGGGTTTGTTTGGGTCGGTTTTGGGGTTGTTGTTAGGTGTTGTTTGATTTTTGGGGTTTGTTTGGTCTCTATAGGTTAGCCAGGCGTTGCGTTTGAGGTTGTCGATGGTGAGGTTTTTTAGGGCATTGGTTAGTTCGGCTTCGGTTAGGGCGTAGGCTTTGGGTTGAGTGTGGTTGTATAGGAGTTGTTTGCGCAGGGTTTCTTCATCGGTTGTGCCGCCGAATAAGCGCAGGGTTAGCAGGACTAGCCACTCAGCGGGGGTTATGGGCCAGTCTAGAAAGGTTTGGGGGGTGGTTTGGTTTTTTGTTTGGCCCATAAGGGTTGTGGGGTCGATTTTGTGTCCGTATTTTTGGAGGCTGTGCTTGATTATGTGCTCGGGGTTGGTGGGTCCGGTTTTGTGGTCTATGGTTTGGAGGACTTGGTATTCGCGGTTGCCTTGGAAGGGGGTGGAGACAAAGAAGTGGTGACGGGGCAGATTCATCAGGGTTTGATATCCGTATTTTTTGGGGTAGAATTTTTCAAGGGTTTTGGCGGTGTCTGCTCCGACTTGAAAAGAGATTATGGTTTCGCATGTTTGGGTGATGGCTTCTTGGATGTCTTTGCGATATTGTTCGAGGTATTGGCTGGCTAGGGTCAGATATACATGGAATTTTCGCAGTGATTGGAGGGTTTCGGGGATGCTTTTGGTGGTGTATCGGTAGGCTTCATCGATATATACAAAGAAGGGTGTACGGTCTTTTTCGGGGGTGTCTTCGCGTGACATGGCGGCGAGGTAGGTGCTAGATAGGATGAGGCTACCTACAAAGTTGGCTATATCGGTTGTGATGCGGCCCTCGGGGAGATCGACTATGATGAATTTTTGTTGATCCATGGCGTCTCGGAAGTTTAAGCCGTTTTTCTCGCCCATAAAGAGAGGTAAAATTATGCGTTCCTGAACTAGGCGGTAGAGTTTAGTTAGAACTGCTATGGAGGCGTCTTTGGGCATTTTTTGGTATTGGTTTTCCCAAAAGAGTTTGACATTTGGGTCTTTGCAACTGCTAAGCAGGGTTTCTCTGAATTTGGAATCAACTAATAATTTGTAGAGATCGGGGAGTTTGGCGTTTTCTTTTTCTAGGAGCAGGTAGAGGGCGTTTAGCAGGATCATGTCTAGGCGGGGGCCCCAGTAGCGTTCATAGATTTTTTCTAGGGTGTCCATGAACATGCGGGCGACTATGTCGCGAAGGGTGGGATCAGGTGAGTCTAAAAAGTTGATTTGGACGACTTGGTGGTTGTATTTAGTTTCAAAGGCTGACCAGGGATTGATATAGATTACTTTGTCCCATTTTTCAGCTGGGATATGGGATAGGATGAGGGGTGTGAGGTCGTGGTGGGAGTCTAGGACTAAGAAGCCTTCGTTGGCGTCGATGTGTTGTTTTATTAGGGAGAGCAAGAAGCGGGTTTTACCTGAGCCGGGAAAGCCCATAACCAGCAGGTGTATACGGTCAGAGCCATAGATACCGCGCTGTAATTTTTTTCCAATCACGGGATCCGTCTCGGCGTCAATACCCAATATGTGGAGACGGGCGCGATTTAGCTCATCTGGAGTTGGTTGTGGTTTAGTCATTGTAAGCCTCGCTTGGCAGATAATATAATCTGTTTTAAAAAGCAAAACCACAGGTTAGGTCAACTCAAAAAATGGATCGGCACATTTTTTGGTGTGTAGTGCAGAGGGGTTAGTTTGTTGTTGGTTTGTGGGTTGTTTGGTTATGGTTTATAGGGAGGTATGGGGTGAGACTGTTCCTACTCAGCTATCGTTATGCGCAATTTGGACATAACATTCGGTATTTGGAGTGTGTACTCCGAATTTTTTGTTTGACAGCATCACAGGCACTCTTCACCCAACTGGGTTAGTGGATATAATAATTTAAATGTTACTTAAGATATAACAAATCTCAAACTATTTTGGCTCACAAATGAATCATACACGACCCCAAACCAACATAAATATCAAAAAAAAACCACACACCAACCAAACACGCCAACAGACAGGAACCACCACACAGCTCAGTTATAAAAAAGAGAAAAATACGAAAAAGAAACCCGTTCCAGAACAATATCAGCATGCTATAGGGATTCGAACCTCACCTTCCGCATCATCAGTTCAACAGTTCCAGTGACAATCAAGTTTGTTGGATCAAAACCAGAAGCATCACTGACAAGAAAGAGGCATATTGCTAAAGCCGCCTCTTACAGAGCCGCCGCAACAACTTTTTATGTGTTACTACGGAGAAATAGCGTAAGGGAAGGCTTGCGATGCATTTAACATTTGAAGACATAATGAACGATGATGCAGACAACATCGAGATTTATCGCAATATTCTTAAACGATATAAAGACAGGGGACTTGTGCCGTTCGTCGGTGCGGGATTATCTGTTCCCGCCGGGTTCCCGTCCTGGAGAGCCTTTTTGGATATTGAAAAGGATGATCCGTCCGATCCGCTAGATGTTGCTTCAGAACTATCCACTAAACGTGGCGGCGAACATCTTTTCCAAATAGATGTTGCAAACGCCTTTGGCGGCAAATTTTTACCGGCCGATTGGAACCGCCGTGCGAGCCGGGTTCAAAATGAAGCGATCGGTTTGCTACCTAAACTCTTTAGAGGTGTTGTAATCACAACAAACTTTGACAGATTATTAGAGCACCTCTATAGCGGTGCAGTTGTTGCCCACCCAGGTGAATATAGTAAGCTCAACCGTGCTGTACAAATGGGAACATCTGCGATTTTAAAGCTTCATGGTTGTGTACTCAAACCAGACAGCATCATTTTAACACGTGAATCATATAGCCAAGCATATCCAGATACAGACAAAAAAACAGATTTCATTATAGCATTAGAAAAAATTCTTACTAACCAAACGGTGCTTTTCCTAGGATGTAGTCTCAAAGACGACCATACATTAAAACAATGGGCAAAAATGCTTACACAACCAGAGGGTGAAGGCATAGAGCATTTTGCAATAGTTAATTGCACAAAAACTGAAATGCCAAAAAAACGTGCCGATTTGGGGGAGATGAATATTTTCCCCATCTTGTATAACCATATCAGAACGGATGATGATGATAAAGAAAATCATGATGCCGTTCGAATTATTTTAGAGAGACTCTACAGAGACACTAATGGTGGTCAACCGTTAAACAACCTTCCTCCAAAGAACCCCTACTTTACAGGTCGAGAGAACCAACTCGAGGGACTGCAAAAGACATTTGATGATATGCATGCAATACGGGTTGTTAGTGGTTTGGGGGGTGTGGGTAAAACTCAGACTGTGTTGGAGTATGCTCATAGGCATTTAGATGGCTATGGTGATGGGGTTTGGTGGTTGAATGCTGAGAGTGAGCTGGATCTGATGCAGGGTTGTCGGGAGGTTTTGATAAAAGTTGGCGTGCTTGATGAGGTAAAAGCATCGGATATAAAACCTGATGAGTTGCTTAATCGTTGGCAGTATTGGTTGGGTGAGCATAGAAAGCGTCTGCTTATTTTTGATAATGCCGAGAGTGAGATAGTTGTAGAGCGGTATATGTCAAAAAAGTATTGTGGTCATGTGTTGTTGACTACGCGTGATGCTAGTTGGGGTGGTGAACCTACTATGGGTTTGCCTTTGATGTCTGAGTCGGAAGCTGTGGAGTTTTTATTGAAACGCACTGGGCGAAAAGAACAACAACATACTTGGGCTGGAGTGGAGGATGTGGCGAAGCGGCTTGGCTATTTGCCCCTTGCACTTGAACAAGCCGCCGCATACATGCGAAATGTCGAGTGGTCATTTTCTGGATACTTGGATATGCTATCAGGGCATGGTTTAAGTACCCTTGATAAAGACTATGCAAAGCCAGATGAAAAATATTACAAAAAAATCGTGACAACAACGTGGCAAATTTCGTTTGATAAAATTAAAAGGGAAAACAATATTGTCAGCGAGTTGTTTAATGTATTTGCGTATGTGGATTCAAATAATATACCGCTTGAGGTTTTTGTAGAACATCAAGAATTGATGTTTTTTGTAGATTTACAAAAAATAGATAAATTGTGTATTGTTGATGCGGTTGCTTTGTTGTTGCGTTATTCACTTATTGAGCGAGAGGGCAAAGACGATTACTTAATCAACATACATCGGCTTGTGCAAGAGATTGTGCGGGATATACACAAAAATTATGCGGATACATCTTATGTAACATGTTGTTTTAAAGTTCTGTATAAAGCAGTACCTAAAAATTATGATAGTGAACGGGGAACACGGCCTTTATTTGAACGAGTTGCGAAACATGCTTTGGCAGCGACTAAATATTATGAAAACACTTGCGACAATAATGCTACACAGAAAATTGTTGGTGAGGCATATCATTTTGTAGGATTAGGATACATAGAGACCACGCAATTTAGTACAGCTATAGATGTGTATAATAGTGCTGCAACGGTATTCGAAAAAGTCTGGGGCAAAGAACAGCCCGAAACCGCATCTATCTACGGCAACATTGCATACACCTATGAACAGCAGGGAAAATTTGATGAAGCATTAAAGTGGTATATGAAAGCTCTATCTATAAAAGAGTGGATGCTGGGCAAAAAGCACCAAAGCACCGCAATAACCTACAACAACATCGCAAACGTATACCAACATCAGGGTAATTATTCTATGGCAACTGAGTGGTATGAGAAAGCTCTAGCCGCCAAAGAGGAGGCATTTGGTAAAGAACACCCAAACACAGCAATAACCTACAACAACATCGCAATCACACACAGTATACAGGGTGATTATGACAAGGCATTGGAATGGTATGACAAGGCTCTAACAATTCTCAAAAGAAAGCCAGGTAAAGAACACACCGAAACCGCAAATACATACACCAACATCGCACTAGTTTATTCTGAACAGGGGCGGTATGTTGAGGCATTGGAGTTGTGTGATAAGGCTCTAACAATTTGTGAGAGTGTGTTAGGTAAAGAACACCCAAACATAGCAATAAAATACGGCAGCATCGCATACGTCTACAAACAACAGGGAAGATTTGATGAAGCATTAAAGTGGTATAGTAAGGCTCTAACAATTTTTGAAAAGACATTAGGTAAAGAACACCCCGAAACCGCAGCCACATATTGCGGTATCGCAAACCTTTATGAACAGCAAGGAAAATATTTTGATGCTGTGGGTGTGTATGAGGAAGTTAAAGCTATCTATGAAAAAGTGTTTGGTGAAAAACACCAACTCACTGTATCCGTACAGGTTCACATAGCAAGGGTTATTGATAAGGTGAGGAGTTGTTAAGTACAGAACAACCTACGATGCAACCACACACAACATCACAAACACACACCTTACACATGGTGATTAGAACAAGACTCCAACTATAAAGGAGAGAAGAGAGTGAGTAAAAATCAGTTCAAGTTCGACCCCAACATGGCTGAGGCTTATGCTCGCGGACTCAAAGCAGAGCGAGAACGGTTGTTAAATACAGAACAACCCTACTCCGCAACCACACACAACAACATCGCAAACACATACTATATGGAGGGCGATTTTTTTAAGGCTTTGGAGTGGTATAAAAAGGCTCTTACAATCTGTGAGAGCGAGTTGGGTACAGAACACACACTTACAGCAACCACATACAACAATGTCGCAAACACGTTTATGCAGCAAAGTAGGCATGCTGAGGCTTTGGAGGGGTATAATAAGGCACTAACTATTCGTGAAAGTGTGTTGGGTAAAAAACACCCCGACACAGCAACCACATACAGCAAAATCGCAATCACATATAACAACCTAACAGACACCCATTGTTCTAAGGGGGAATATGTTGAGGCTTTAGAGTGGGGTAACAAAGCCATAGCAATCCATGAGAAAGTTTTGGTTGAAAAATACCCACACGCCGTAGTAGATACTTATCGTAAAATTGCAGGTATCTATTATCATCAGGGGATGTTTGTTGAGGCTTTAGAGTGGGGTAACAAAGCCATAGCAATCCATGAGAAAGTTTTGGGTAAAGAGCACCCAAACACTGCGGGTACTTACTATGATACTGCAGACATCTATAAACAACAAGAAAAGTTTGATGATGCATTAAAATATTATAGTAAGGCTCTGACAATTTTTGAGAAGACAATAGGTAAAGAACACTCAAACACCGTAGCCGCATACAACAACATTGAAGAAGTACGCAAACAGTTGGCAATACAAAAAAAAGGTAAAAAACGATTTTTTAATTGGTAATAAATACAAGTAGCTACAACCATCTGAAGCGGAAACAGAATTAAGTGCTGTTGCAAATGTTCCACCAAACAACACAAACCAACCCGCCAGACAACAACTCGCCCAACCCAACAACAAAACCAAAATCCAAGCCTGTTAGAGCTTTATAGAACCCCAGACATATTGGTACGGTGATATTGTGAGCGAAATGGTTTTTTGTCAAAGTTGCGGCATGCCCCTTGAAAACCAAGAAACAAAAGGCACAAACAAAGATGGAAACAAATCAGAGGACTACTGCACCTACTGCTACCAAAACGGCGCCTTTACACAAAACATAACAATGGACGAAATGATCGAAAACAACCTAAAATACCTCGACCAGTGGAACAAAAACAGCGGCCAAAACCTAACAGTAGAAGAAGCAAGAAAACAACTCAAAGCATATATGCCAAACCTAAAAAGATGGAAACAACAAAAACAACAATAACCACCAACCCACACCCCACAACCACACATTTTTAAAACCCAACCAACCACAAAACACCCTCTACAAATAAACACCCAGTCAACAGTTGCTTGACTACCACCCCTGTTCTGCTTCAAACACACCTCCAGCCGCATGCTACAGATTGCACTACCAGTTCACAACAATCAACACTCATGTTTTTGTGTAGCATATGCGCAAATCATAAATGTCTCCAAGCGCAACCAGAGCAGGGAATATCATCGTGGTTAATCGAGGTCTCTACGTCGGTAGATTTCAGCCCTTCCACAAAGGACATTTGTGCGCTATTCAAAATGCACTCCAAACCGTAGATGAACTAATTGTTGTTATCGGTAGCGCCCAATACAGCCACAACAGCCGCAACCCCTTCACCGCCGGAGAAAGACTGGTCATGATTCAACGCGCAGTCACAGAAGCAAACCTCGATGAAAACAAACTCTGGATCGTGCCGGTTCCCGATGTCCATCTGCACATGCTCTGGGTCAGCGCAGTAGAGGGCTACACACCAAAATTCAACATCGTCTTCACAAACGAACCCCTCACCCGAAGACTCTTCAGCGAAGCAGGCTACCACGTTATAGACATACCCTTCTTTGACCGAAAAGTCTACATGTCAACCCTAGTACGAGAAAAAATGATACGCGACGACAACTGGAAAGAATTTGTACCCCCAAGCGTCGCAGAATTCATAACAAACGAAATCGATGGAGTAAACCGAGTCAAAGCCATAGCACTAACCGACAAAATAGGCTAACTCACCACCCGATCCCGCGAGGCGCGATGCCAAACCCGCCAAGCCGTCCAAAAAACAACCAGCAAAACAAGCAACCCCACACCCCCCGCCAAAAAGCTCACAGATAGGGCGGCAAAAAAGTTATTTATACCATGCAAACTAACAGCAAGCAAATAGTAGGGCAAAACATTCTTCTTAGCAATCCCATAAGACGTTATAGCGGCACTTGAAGCATGAAAAATCAACCCGCCAATCCGCACCACTGGATCCACTCCCAAGACAAAAACATAGAGCACAAACTCTGCAATACCAAACCCCAAACCAATAAGAAGCCCAAGCGTTACAATCGAGCGCTCCGTTTCGCCATGCCGATAAAACAGAGGAAAAACCTTCGCCAACTCTTCAATAAACGGTGCTAGAACAGCAACCACCAATAAACTGGGCAAATAAGGGTAGATTTGAGCGAAAAAAAGCGTAAACGGAATACTGACCAAAAACCCGCATGAAAAAAAGAAAATAAACTCCCGCAAACTGGGACGATGCACAGGAATAACACAGGCCGATGGCTGCTCACTTTGATGCCCCAAAATAAAAACCTCTACAAATAATAGAACTACCCACTTCTTTATCAGCATTACCCACATAAATTCAGTGCGTTTAACCAAATACTAAGACAAAAAACAATCAATCGATAATTCTAACAGTTGGACGTTGTATTTGCAAGGTGAAAAATAAACGAAGCAAAACATGCAAACTGCAACGGCAAAACCGGCTATTGACCCACAGATTGTACTGCAAAGTGCAGGTTTGTCTTCTAGTTTTAGTTATTGATATCTTTCTATAGTGGTTTTAGGGTTAGTAATAGTCGGATAGTGTTTTGATTTCAGGTGTATAGTCCATAACACCTAGCATGTAAGTGGGATGTTTTTCTAGTTCTATGTCGCTTGTGTATGGTGTTTTTGTGTGGCGAAGGATGATGTCTGCTTTTGCGGTGGTTATTTCTTGTAAGGTTCGGGTTCTTGAGTTGTTCTCATGGGGGAGGTTTGTTGCAATTATGATTATGCCTTGTTTTTTTGCAAAGTTGGAGAGGTGGTTTATGATTTGATTGTAGGCAGCTCTTGCTTCGTGGTCATCCACATTTGCAGTTAAGAAGGGACATATAAGATCAGAGATTACTACAAGTTTGGCCTCTGATTTTTTTATGATTTGTTCAAGTTCAGCTATTATGAGCCAATGCAATCGATAAGCAGTGTAGGCTCGCAAAGTTTGGATTTGCTCTAATGCTTCTTTGGGTTCGCGTTGTTGTTGGTGTTCGGCTGCTTGGTAAATAGCGGGCAGAGTGGAACTGTTTGCAGCATCGATAAAAACTACGCTGCTCTCTAATCCGCCTTGTTCTATGGGCAGACCAGCTCGGAGGCAAAGTTGGGCCATTATGTTGGTTATTGTTTGAGAGCCATAAAGAACAGCAAAGTCTCCTGTTTGAAATGCTGGAAAAAGCTCATCTAGCTGTGGACTATCAAAGGTTAGGCGTAGCTTGGTTGTTGTTTGGGGTCTTGTTTGTTGCATCAGTTTTTGGAGTGTTACTAGTTTTTGCATTGCGCTTCACAAAACTCGTTACGGCGGTTTTATCTATTTAAAGCATCGACGAAACAACCTTTCTCAACAGGGGAGGGGTCACTGAAAATGAACAAAACACCCAACAACAAAACAACCCATAACAGCACACAAAAAACAGCCAATATATCAAATATATAAGCGCTTGTCAATATTCTATACTGGCTGGTGTCTGTATAACTGAAAATATTAAACCCAAATCGAATTCTTATAATAGAAAATTTACTATCATCAGCATTTTTTCGCTGCTTGTGTTGCTGGGTTTAGCTCTATTTATTTATGCACAAATAGACACTGAGACCCTTACGGCAGAGGGTGAGACATACGTGAGAACTGAAGTGGAACTAAGAAATGCCGTTAAGGATTCCGCAAAAGGGACTGCGGTTGTTATTGTTTTGGGCAGACATATTAATTTGACTAAAACAACACTCACCATCCCTTCTGGAGCAAAGATCACCTTGAGAAGTAACAAAGAGGCAACAAAAAAGGAAGGAGTTGAATTTTTTAGGTTATCAGGAGTTGAGGATGAAAGCACCCTTACTGTTGAGACAGGTGGATTGTTGAACCTTGAGGGCATTATTGTAACCCACAATAAAGGAGCCTACGGATGGGGAGTAGATGTTAATCCCGGGGGCACTCTAACCATGATTGATGGCGAGATCTCAAACAACACCGCAGGAATAGGCGGCGGCATATACAATCAGGGGAATTTCAGTTTATCTGGCGGCACAATTACCCAAAACACCGCTGAAGAAGGCGCCGGCGTATACAACGGCAACAACGCAACACCAGATAGGGCCAACTTTACTATGTCGGGTGGTGAAATATCCAACAACATCGCCAACCGAGGAGGCGGCGGGGTAGATAACTGCGGTAGCTGCATCTTTAGTTTGACAGGCGGAGTGATTTCAGGCAACACCGCTAAGCAGGGTGGCGGCGGCGTAAACAACCACCATAGCGGCATATTTTATTTAATAGATGGAATAATTTCGGGCAACATTGCTAACTGGGGTGGGGGTGTGAATATTTGGGGCGGCGAATTTATCATGTCTGGCGGTGAGATATCAAACAACACAGCCACAAATATCGCCTCGGGCGGCGGAGGAGTTGCTTTTGACGGCTCTAGATTCAACATGACGGGCGGAATAATTTCAAACAACAGAGCCCTAAACGGAGGCGGCATGTACACCAGCAACGGTGAGGTATGGTTGTTAGGCGGAGAGATCGCCAATAACGTCGCATCAAACAACGGCGGGGGAGCGTTTGTTGGAAATCTATGGGGGTTCTATGTTTATGATGGGGTGGTATTTTCCAATAACCAGGCGGTAGCAGCATACAACAGACATCCCCAAGACAACGAAGTATACCATACACAAATAGGTTCAAAGGTAGTTTGGACGGCACCGTTTAGACAGGGCTATAACAACTATGACATAAGCTACACAAACGGAACACTAGCCAGTTTAAAATAGCACAAACTACCAGATGCATAGCTTCACCGAGGTTAAATCAATTATGTGCTGACAGTAATGCAAGTTTAATGGCCGAATTTATAAAAGAAAAGGCAGTCTGTTGTTCGCAACAGTTAATTTTTTTTTCGGAATTTAGAGGTAAATGTAGGATCAACGCGCAGGGTTTAGAAGCCTGCGTTGAGGGGGTTAATGGGTTTCATGAGTTCTCTTAGGTATACTGTGGCATAGCTTCCGCGCAGGAGCATAAAGCTAAGGGTTATTGAGTCGGGGTTGGGGTTATTTTTCTGGGTGAAATTTTTTAGGGGTGTGGTGGTTGTGCGTAAGCTACCTCTGCCGCTTATCCTAGACAGTGGGTTGGATTGGAGGTTTTCGGGTTCAAGACCTTCTTGTTTTAGGATGGTCTGTTCGATTTCGCCCATGATACCGCTTGAGAGTTTTTGTTTAAAGCCCCAAAGCGGTAGAGCTACGCGCATTTTGCCTGCTTTGAGTGCTTCATTAATCTGGTTGATGTTTTGGGGGGTGACGATTTTTTCTGCAGTTGTCAAAGGTAGGCCTGTTCGTTCGATGTTGACTACAAAGTCGCCTTCTTGGGCGATGTTTAGGGGCAGGTCGTGGTTGATGCGTGCACTAAGAAAGCGGTTAAACAGATAGGATTGATGCGCTTGGACAAAGAGTGCTTGGAGTTTGGGGGGTAGGCGTTGGAAGGCTCCGGTGAAGTCTTGGGGGTTTTCGGCTAGGTGGTTTAGCATGAGTTTTTCGTAGCGGAGTTGTTTGGGAAAAGTTTGGGCGGCTTGTTTGAAATTGTTTGTTTCTTGTAATTCTTGGCGGGATTGGCGGGATTGGGGGTGTTCGTGGGGGCTGGGGTTTGCTAGAAACGTTAGGGCGGCTTCTTCTATTTTGCCCTCAAGCAGGGCTTTGCCGACTAGGTGGGTTATGGGACGGGTGGTGCCGAAGCGTTGGTGGCCAAAAAAGTTGGGGATGCCACCTATGAGGGTTAGTTCTTGGGTGGTTTGCTCGATTTGTTCTTTAACTTCTGTTGGGGGGGTGGTTAGGTTTTTGATGGTTATGGTAAAATTGTTACCTAAGAGGTAGAACAAGGAGAGCATTTCGCGTATGTAGCCGATGGGGTGTATTTGGGCGTCTTTGAGTTCGAGTTGAGTGAGGTTTTCTGGGTGGATGTTTTCTATGGTGAGGTGTTGGGCGGTTAGGGCTTTGGCGTCTTTTATGCCGGCGAATTGTATTTGGGCTTGGGTTATGTTTAGGGCTTTGGCTAAATTTTTGATAGCCGTAAAGGTATCCCAGTTACGCTTAACAAGACTACAGAGCAGATAACGTTGGCGCTGTGCCGTTGTTGTTGGGGTAGGAGTGGGAGTGGAGATGGAAGTGGAGCCTAAGGCTTTGTTTGGGACGTCGCCTGTTATGCTGGCTTTGGAGCCATCGACTAAGAGTTCTTCGACAATGAAATCATCTGCGGTTGTTTTGATGGTTCCGCCTATGCCAGATGTTTTGGTGGCGTAGACTTCCATACCTAAGAGTTTATCAAGCTCAGAAACACTCAAAAAGTTATCAACCTGCTACAATAGTTTAAGCTGTCCGGTTAGACGATCAATTTTTTGGGCTGGGGCAGGGCCGATACCCAGACAGGTGATAGAGCCTTCGGGGATTTGGGTTAAGCCGCGATCAACAATCAAAGCGTGAGGTAAACCTAAATCTTCAGCGGCTTCTTCAAGCTCACAGAGCTCTTTCTCAGTGGGAACTTTTAGAGCAACTTTTTTTTGACCCTCAAACAACCAAGCATCCCACCACTTCTTATGATGAACAAAAGCATCCTGCGCAGCAGAGATAGCCGCATGACCAGCTTGAGCGGCGATTTTGCCTTTACCCATCTGCAAATCCATACGAAAGACAATAACCTGTTTGTATTCAAATTCATCAGACATGAAGGTTCCAGTTCCTAGTTAACACCCGAGATTTTAAGGCTTTGCAAACATCAAACATACTAATGCTGGATCATGCGAAGAGACAACCTAATTCCAAGAGTAAAAAAATATATACGTGCATTTTGTTAACAAAAAGAAAAGGGAACTTGCTTTTCTTGCTGGTTGGGTATCATCGATATCTTGTGTGTTTAGGTGTTTTCGGTGTCTTCGGGGAAGAGGCGTTTGTCGATATCATTTGTTTGGTGTTTGGCGGGGTCGTCTAGGGATGATTGGATGCGGTCAGATTCGGTTGTTGTTGTGGTGGTGCGTTTTTCGATTGTGTCTTGGGGGCGGCGGTTTATGTCCTCGGAGTAGGTTCGTTGGGTGTTTTGTGTTGTGGAGGGTTGGTGTGTTTCATCGGTTGTGTAGCTACGTCTTTGGTGTGCTTGTTCGGGGTTGGTGTGGCCGTGGATGTCTTGTGTTGGGTGGTGGTAACGGTTGTGTCGGGAGTGGTAGACTGCCCAGGCTATCAGTAGTATGGCTATTAGGGCGATTAGGCCTCCGATCAGCCAGCCCCACATGCCCCAATTAACGCCTCCCACTCCAGTTGTTGGGGAGACTGTTGGGGTTGTCATTGTTGGAGTTGGAGTCCCTGTATGGGTTTGGTTTGGTGTGGGAGAAGCTGTGGGATTGTGGGTTCCGGTGGGTTCAGAGGTTGGATGGTGGGTTCCAGTAGGAATAGAGGTGGGATGTTCGGTGGGCAGAGGAGTGGATATGTCTTGGCTTTGAACAAACAGGTTTCCAGCAGTGAATGCCGCCAACACTAGTAGAGACATCAGCACTGTCAAAGCTAAAGATTTTTGAATTTTAGCCATCAAAATTTCTCCTTGATAGCTGTTCATAACAAAAACAACATATTTAATTTATGTGACTGCATCAACACAACAAATAATCAAACATATAAAAATAAAAACCGCCAACTAGAACATAAAATTTTATCTTTTAACAACCCCTAAACCAAACCTCAACACACAACTAACCACATCACACCGCACAAACTCCAGGCAAAACAGACAAACAAACCACAAACAAAAAATCAGAAACCATTGTTGGTTGATATGCGATGGTATGGCAGTGTTTAAAAATAAATCCACAATGAATCACAATTGATTCGACCATATGCATCTAATACTTCTTTAGCTTCATCAGTTAACCGATTTAGATAAATGGATTAAGAGTTCAATAGTGCCTTTACTTACCCCAATCTTCTCAGCAGTTGCTACAATAAACGTGACAGGAGAAGCCTTGGTTTCAAGATAGGCCATCCGAATAATTCGGCTCATAAATCGTATCTTCTAAGATATCACTTTCTCTTTGTTCTATTCGTTCTTACTTTATGCCATTTTCCAGCCGCTTGTACCTCGCCCTGTTTCGTCTTGTCTTTGACGACGAATATGAATAGACTTACACATATCTCAATATTTTACTGACTGTTAAATAAAACTTAACGGCAATCCATAAGAAAACTGTTGCTTACTGAAACAAAAAAAGATTGATGTTGTTATTTTAAACTCACATCATACTATGCAGGTGTAACGCGACCTTCACCGATGACATTATTATTGTCATCTACATCGAAGCTCACTATGTAGGAACCGTCAAGTCCGTCAAAAGTAAATGCCTTTGACGAGAAAGTACCGCTATTTCCACGGGTTCGTACGCTAATATCAGTTTTAGTTGCCGCTAATTCTCCGTTAAGATATGCTTTAATTGTACACACAATTTCATTATCGCCATCTTGCGTATCGTTGGTAACTGTCACTGTAAATTCGGGCGTTTCGGGCACACCTGTTGCTGGAATGATTTTTGTAAAGGTCTCGCCGCAACGAGTACATACGAAAGTTTTATAGCCGGCTTCAGTAGGAGACGCGGGTTGGCCTTCTTTAAAGACGAAGTTGTGGCCAAGTTTCTTTATTGGTTCTTGGATTTCCTCACCGTGGTTTTTGCACTGCAATAGTTTATAGCCGGCCTGTGTGCACGTGGGCTCTACACCACCCTCTATTTCGACAAACTCACATTTGAGACCAGAACCGTCAATAATATCAGGGGTTCCGCCTTTACCGATTTCATTTCCTTGAATACCCACAAATATTGTGTAACCGCCTATCTTAACAGGAGGCTGTTCAGCAACATTACCTGTGCCATAGCCAGTCAAGGGTCCGCTCACAAGAGTCTGAACGTCATCTACGTACACCGCTACGTAAAGTAACAAAGTGTCACCGTTACCAATAGTATCAAAAGTAAGTAACACATTGTGACTATTGCCATCATCATCGGTAAATGTGTCCGCTAATTCCCAATGTGTGGTGGTATTTGGTGCCGCGTTTGCTGTTGGTGCAATTGTTGCAAAACAACCAATAACAAGCACAAACGCCACAAATATAGATATCATATTTTTTTGCATTTTAGTTTTCATAATATTCACCTAACACGACATAAATCACGTGTCTACATATAACATATATTGAGTTATCGATATATCAATATTGTGTCAAACTTGCTTTCAAAAAGATTCACCTCAGAATCACCCTCATACATACAGTTATACATAAAAATGTGTGATGTAAAATAATCGTCAGGTTTATTTTTAACAATATTGGCCAAAAATATCGGGAAGAGAAGAGTCTAAACCACATTATCACATATTTGCTTCATCCTTATCACTGCTCTGGCTTGGAAAAGATATCTTAGATCATCTGTCTAAGATCGATTATTAGAAAGGAAATAATCAAAGAATACAACACTACAGCTACTTTCAAGACGGCAAACGAGTCTATATGTATCATAAACCGGAAGTAACTGGAAGTAAAATAATGAAAGTAACAAAGCTCGCCACATGTTCAGAATATAAAGAAATGGCGGACGGGGAGGGATTTGAACCCTCGACCCTCAGCTTAGAAGGCTGATGCTCTATCCGTACTGAGCTACTCGCCCGCGTGTTGTATTTCAACGGGTTTCTATTCATTGATGTTTCTGGTTCCCGTGTTCCCAATGTACCCAGACTGCATTTAATAAAGATTCTTTCACCACCAGGCATGCTGGCAACATATAGCACCTCAACACCCACTCACTTATGCATAACAAGAGAGTAGGTTAAATCCTAAAGGATCGGTTAGGACTATCGGTTTGGATTTTTTTGTTGTGTTGAAGTTTTTTTCGCTCATACACAGCCACACAAGCTAAGACCACCACTCCCGCAAATAAAACAACACTCACAACCCGCTAATCCAAATCAAACTGTATCTCTAACTGATTATTCGTCTCACCAGAAGTTGCCTCGGGAGTTTGGAGAGAGGGGTCGTGGGATGTGCTGGGAGGTTGTGTCGAGGTTATGGTATCATGATTGATTGTTAGCGTTTGTATGTTACTCCAATCACCCATTTCGCCCTGGAAAGTGTGCCAATTGGTAGTCCAGGGCATGTTTATTCCTTGTGAGTATTGGGTACCGATTAAGGCTTGTACCTTGATATCAATCATGCCGCCGTTGGGAACTTGTGATAAGAACCAAGATGGCAACTCTATTACGGTGATGTCGGATTTGGAAGCGGGTGTATAACCGCTTGAGGGACTTCCAGGCTGAGTTTGCCATTCGTCTTCAAATCGTCCCTTATAGCCTACAGTGTAGAATAGCTGTGTCCAGTTGCCGCTTGAATCTTTGGTGGAGGTAAACTTTTGATTTTTAACGGTGACTTCAATTACCCAGTGGTCATATGTGCCGCCTGGGTTTGTTATGGTTGTTTCGCCGGTATAGGGGTTAGTGGTGGCAACAGGTGGATAGTGGATGGGGTGATTTACATATTTTACTGTGAACTCAGGTATGGCTGGTTTCTTTGAAGCACTCTGAGCCTGCACCTCACCCATACAGCCTAGACCTGCAAAAACCAATGTACCAACCAACAGGGCAAACAGGAATGCACTAAAGACCTGTCTCATCCAACCACCACACAGATACAGTTTGGCACAGATATGTAATTTACGCCAACACAAAAAATAAACACGGTTACTATAAGTTAGTTCCAGGTTTTGTTTAATTTTTGGTCAAACAACATTACCCATCACAACCAAAGTTATTGAAGAACAGCTGATTTAATGCAAAATGTACAAACTCCCGCTCACCACAGGGGCAGAGTTGATGATTGACGGGTTAGTTATTCAGGTTAGTTATTGTTGGAGCTGTTATACTGTTGTTGAGGAAGCGAAAAGTTTAGCGGAACTGCATATGCCGTGTGCTACAGTGTTCATGGGTGTGACTGAACCATACAACGTTACATCACGTTTGGAAGCACATCGATAGGCAGTTATCAAACCCTACAACCTCAACCGATAAAGTAACCCTGATAGCTTTTTCGCCTTTTCTGTTTTCTCTCTTTTTGTTTGATGTTAAGCGGGCTAAGTTTTGGCTTCTCAGAAACGAGATATTTTATAGGAAGACACAAATCAGCTTTCAAAAACACTCGCTTTCCAGCTTAAGTTAGGCTTAAGAGTTATTTCATAAACCCCTCATCCAACTTAAATTCACCCTACAATACACATCAATTGTAACAAAAACGTTATACAAAATAAACAAAAAATGTCAAAAATCACGGTGATAATATGACAAACTCATCCAATAACAAAGATGGAAATCAAACAATGGATACAACCAACAAAACAAATGAACCAACTCAGCAAACAGCTAATCAAACACCCGGAACTACTGACGCAGTAATCCCCCAGCTATGTGATGGGAGCCGTGGCGTATTCTTTCCAGATAACGATGGGAGTAAACGTCCACATCTACATATGGATCGGCCTAAAAAACCTACAAGAGTCTCGTTTAAATATGAGTCGGGTGAGGTCCGTCATTTAAGCGGGTCAACGTTGCATCCGAATCAAGAGATCAAAAATCTAGAGATAGTGCGCAAACACTTAACTGACAACCCCACACATAAAGGGAACTTAATACTGGACGAGTTAACTAAAATTTTTGGCTGAGGGTTTTTTGTACCGCTGACATACTCTGTCAGCTCCTCGGTTGTTACGATTGAGATTTGATATATTAAGAAAAAGTATATTCTTTTAGGGTTTGTTGCATTACGAGAAAACACGGTACAAAGCTCAGCTACATTATAGGGTTCGCATACCTTATGGCCAAAGACACTTAAAGCCAGTATTACCTTATCAGCCATAATGCCCACATACAATCTTGTTGTGCTTATATTTTTGAAAGTAAGCCCCAGCCACTGCATTCGCCGCTTGCAGACAGAACTCAAGTTCAGAATTAACAGGTGATACAAACAAGTTATCTAATGTTGATTTTTCATCTTTTATGTTGAGCAGAAAACGGGCGTTATTTTTAGCGACTTTGAGACATAAGTGCTTGGAAGTGCAGGTAAAGAAACGGACGTTTTTGGGATCTTGTTTTAGTGTACCCTTTGTGTTGGGGGTAGGTTTGTTTAGTTACTTGTGGTTTTAGTCTTTGAATCACAACATAGGGCTCGTTTACCAATGAAGCGCTTAGGGGCTCAGATTTTGGCAGAATCCCCAAAGGGAGTTACTTTGCTCTCGTAGACAACCTCAACACTCTCATCAACTCGAAAATCGCCTGATTTAAATCCAATCCTGCGCGGCATACCCAACCATACACTACCGGACATATACCCCTTTTGGAATCTAGACGTTCAGGTGAGGTGTTAGTGTTTGGATCTTAGCATGAACAATTAAGGTGATGGTAGGGTTTGGTTGTGTTAGGGTAGTTAGAAAAGGGCACAGGTTGTTGTTTTTGGGTGGATTGGTTTGGTTGTTTATTTGAGGGTAAAGTAGGGTATTAGGAGGTCTTCCATGTTGTAGAGGCCGTTTTTTCTGTTGATTAAGCTTTGGGTTGCAAATAGGGCACCGTTGCCGAATGCTTCGCGTGATATGGATTCGTGGATTAGTCGGACGGTTTGGTGGGGGAATCCAAATATGATTTCGTGTCGGCCTATGATGCCGCCTGCGCGGATGGATTTGATGTCGGCGTCTGCGAGGTTTAGGGTTTGGGATATTTTTAGGGCTGTACCGGAGACTTCTTTTTTGGTTTTGAAGTGTTCTTCGATTAGTTCGATATCGGTGTAGGGAGCTATAGTTTTTAGGATTTTTGCGGCTAGGATTAGAAAGTTTATGCCTATGGTGATGTTGGGTGACCAGAGGATGCGGGTTTTGTCGGCTAGGCTGGCTATGTAGTCGATGGTTGTTTGGGGGTAGGAGGATATGGCTGTTACTATGCATATGCCGCGTTTGGCGGCTTCGTCGCCGTAGGTTAGTATGGCATCAGCAGAGGAGAAATCAATTATGGCGTCTACGGGGTGGGTGTCAAAGAGCTGGGCGGGGGTGTATTCGTCTTTGGTAAAGATTAAACCTTGGTTATCATCTGTGATTCCTAGAAATTCGGGAACTGAGCGATGCTGGAGGTTTGTTGTTTTTCTAACGACCCAGCAGAGATCAGCTTCGTCGCTTTGCAACAAAACCGTTGCAACGTCTTTCCCTGCCCGTCCAAATCCAAAAAGACCCACTCGCATATCTAACACTCTTGTCTTCTACAAACTCACAGTTTATATAACTTTTCACAAAACATAACAACACAAACCACCACATCAAACAATAATAACGCACCACATTTCTACACATATATAAACAGTTATATCATTAAAAAACAAAATATGCACAAATATTTCAGTTGCATATATGGCAAGTTAGCACATAACTGAAGAGTATGGAACTGCAACAAACAAATAACAACACGCACGCCGCCCCCAACACCACAACCAAACCCAACTCATCAACAACAACTCCAACAACCATTTCCTTGCAAAAAAACCAAAACTCCCAACATTTACACCGCTTTAAACTTTTTTAATCACCAAAATGCATACCAAAATTCCAACCCAAACACACAAAACCAACCTGCCCCCCACAAAACAGCACCTAAACACAAACCCAACTGAGCAACACATAAACACAAAACACCACCGCGCTATGAACGCTTAAATAATTTCCACAACTACTTAACAGCAGACACAACATGACCACCACTACCACTACCACTACCACCAGTACCACTTCTACTAACTCGTCATCATCGGTATTCTGTGTTTTTAACACGTTAACTCGTACCAAGCAAGAATTTGTTCCCCAGATTCCCGGTGAGGTTAAGCTCTATACCTGTGGTCCCACGGTTTATGATTATGCTCATATTGGCAATTTTCGGGCGTTTCTTTTTGAAGATCTGCTCAAGCGGTGGCTCAAATACCACCAATATAAAGTTACACATATTATGAATCTCACCGATATTGATGATAAAACTATCAAGGGCAGTCAAGCTAAAAATCAGAGTCTGCAACAGTTTACAGATTTCTATATAAATGCGTTTTTTGAGGATATAAAAACTCTAAACATCCAACCTGCCGATTGTTACCCCAAAGCAACCGAGCACATCCCCGAAATGGTCACCCTAATCAAAACCCTGCTAAACAAAGATATTGCCTATAGAGGCGAAGATCAATCTATCTATCTTGCAGTTGGCAAATTGCACGATTATGGCAAACTAGCACATCTAAAAATTGGTGAACTCAAAGCAGGCGCGCGTGTCAGCCAAGACGAATATACCAAAGAAGAAGCCCAAGACTTTGCTCTCTGGAAAGCTTGGACCCCCCAGGATGGAGAAGTATATTGGGAGACAGAATTAGGCAAAGGTCGGCCCGGCTGGCATATTGAATGCTCCGCTATGAGTATGAAGTATCTGGGTGAGAGTTTTGATATACACTGCGGCGGCATCGACAACATGTTTCCCCATCATGAAAACGAAATTGCCCAATCCGAAGCGGCCACAGGCAAAAAATTTGTAGACTACTGGATGCATAACGAACACCTCCAAGTCGAGGGCAAAAAAATGAGCAAACGCCTAGGCAACTTCTACACTCTAAGAGATCTCTTAGCTAAGGGTTATGATCCGATTGCCATACGCTACTTGCTCATATCCACCCACTACCGCCAACAATTCAACTTTACCCTCGAAGGACTCCAATCCGCCACAACCACCATCGAACGACTCAAAACCTTTGTCCGCCGTCTCCAAGAAATACAACAAACCCAAACAACAACACCAGCAACAACAGCAACAGACTCAGTAGCCAAACCTGCTGTGCTGGTTGCTAAGCTCGAAGAACATTTTAGCGATGCTATGAATGATGATCTAAATATAGCTATAGCGCTCTCATGTTTGTTTGATTTTGTGCGTGAGTTTAACAGTCTGCTTGATGCCAAAAAGGTTAGCAAAACAGAGGCCGCAAACGCCCAAGAGACCATAATGGAGTTAGATACGGTTTTAGGAGTCATTGGCAAAGTCGAACCTGTCGAAGCGCTCTCAGGTGATATTGATGCTTTGGTGCAGAAGCGCGAAGAGGCTCGCAGAGCTAAAAATTGGAAAGAAGCAGACATGATTCGAGATCAACTCAAAACTATGGGTATTGTGCTTGAAGACACCGCACAAGGCATAAGATGGAACAAAACAAAAAACTAGATTAGCTTAGCTTTGCGTTTAGCAACCAGTTGTTTGAGTGGTATTTTTCTTCAAGTTTTTCTGCCGCATTTTTTTCTTCGGGGCTGTGTTGGTTTTCTTGGAGTTGGATTTTTAGTATTGCTTTGAATCCTTGGGCTAGGGCGTTGGCAACTGTTGAGGGGCTGATTTTGTGTCCCAGCTCGGTTTGGATGCTTGTGAGTTTGGGTTTAGCGATCTCGACAGCTTGGGTGCAGTCTACATCTTTGAGTTTTAATACGCGAAACATTTGGGGTAGATCAAGGGCGATAAGTATAGTGCCGTGTTGTAGAACCACGCCGCGGCTGATGATTTGGCTACTGCCGCTGATTTTTTTACCCAAAACGGTGAGGTTGGGACAGTTTTTAGCATCGCCGGTGTTGTAGTCGGCAGGGACTCCTAAGAGGCGCAGGGCATCACTTAGAGCACCATAAATTTTGGTATAGATCAGAGCGGGATCAACAACGGCGGCAACGGTGGTGTTGTTGTCCAAATCAGAGGCTTTGGCAACAACACTGTAGGTGATTTCGCCTTCAAAGTCGTGATAGACTGCGCCGCCACCGCTTATACGTCTAACCATATCCACGCCTAAAGCAGAGGCCGCCTCAGAGTAGATCTCAGTTTGGAGGGTTTGGTTTCGGCCTATACTAACTGCAGAGGGGTTCCAGCGGTAGAGGCGCAGGGTATTGGGAACTTTGTCATCGATACGGGCGGCCAAGATGGCTTCATCGATAGCCATGTTTTGGGCCGCAAAATAAGTGGAGAGCGGGAGGTAGCGCCAGATATTCATAATATTTAGGACCCCCCCTCTTTGGCTAGGTGTGCGCTTAGGGTGGTAATGTTTCCCTCAACCATGGTGAGCCAGGTTTTATTTTGGGGGGTGTCTAGACCTTTGCTTATGAAGAGTTCTTTGGCGCGTCTAAAGGCGGCGTGGGCATCATCAAAACAGTGAAAAGCGGCTAGGGCGGTTCCTTGATTGACAATGGCCATTAGCCAGCGGCCAATATCAGCGGGGTATTGTTCACCATTTGCTTCATAGAAGACCAGGGCTTTGTTGGCAGCTGCAAAACTCTCAAACGGTTTATCTAGGCGGCCAAATACTGCAGATAAGCCGGCTTGGCAGGAGGCTTCAAAGCGGGAACGGTCAAAGGGGGTATCGTTGGGTAGAGAGGCGCTAAGTGTTAGAGCATGGGTGTAGCATTCAGCTGAACCTGTATAGTCGCCGCTGTGAAATAGAGCCTCAGCATCACGCAGGGCCTGTTGCATCTCAGAGAGTATCTGAGCTGTGTTCATATGTTTATAACGTAGTCGCAAATGGGGATATATTCTTATGCATATCTTTAACAGATTTTCTAAGGATATACAATAATGTGCAATGCCGTGATGGAGTACTAGAAAGCTTGTGGATAATGCTTAAAACCTAAGCGGTATTCTACAAGCAGCACAGAAGGAATAATATGAAGATTATCTGTGGTCCGGCATCAACGGTTCTTGCTGAGGCTGTTTCAGCCCAAAGTGGTATTGCATGTGTTTCGGTGGTTTCAAAGATTTTTCCTGATGGCGAATCCTATGTCCGCCTCGACGGGGAGGTTTTGGGTGAGGAGGTGGTTATTATTCAAACGACTTGTCCGCCGGCTCAAGATGGGCGACTTTTGCAACTTGCATTTTTGGCAGACTGCGCAAAACGCGGCGGCGCCACTAAAGTGAGTGCGGTTGTGCCGTATTTGGCCTATGCGCGCCAAGACAAGATTTTTCTCTCCGGGGAGGGGATAAGTATTGAAACACTGGCGCGTATGCTTAAAGCCGCAGGTGTCGATGAGCTACTCACCCTAAATATTCACTCTGAGCAGACCTTAGCCCAGTTTCCTTTTCCGGCAAAGTCGCTTAGTGCTGTGGGGCTTATTGCAGATTATTTTGTCCAAAAAGGCTACAGAGGCGCATATGCCCTAGCGCCTGATAAGGGGGCGATGTATATTGCCCAGCAAGCCCAAACAGTTTTGGGTGGTGATGCGGGGCATCTAAGCAAAACCCGCGATCGACACACCGGCCAAACTGTGCAAACTGCAGAGGGCCTAAATGTGAAGAACCAAACCGTCATCATATTAGATGATATCATAAGTACAGGGGGTACTATTGTGGGTGCGGCAAAAATTCTAAAAGAACAAGGAGCCGCACACATCTTTTGCGGCTGCGTCCACGGATTACTCATAGGCGACGCACAAAAACGCATCCTAGACGCGGGAGTTGAGGAAATCGTGGGCACCGATAGTGTTGTTGGAGCAGCCAGTCAAGTTTCGTTAGCACCCCTTATTAGTCAAGCCCTAAGGACGCAGTAATTTAGTGATAACGCCGCTTTTCTTTCTGCTCTCAGGCGAAAACGCTACTCTGCCAGCCGCAGAAGTTAGAGCAATCCTAGAAGCCGAAGGCTACCCCACAACAAACATCCAAACACTCGACCAAGTCCTGCGTCTAGAAGCTGATCTGGAGAGTGTTAAAGCAGTTCAGATCCGCTCAGCCTACACCCGAGTCTCAGCCCAAGAACTCCTGATCGCAGACGCCAACTATGAAGCCATACTCAACACAACCACCAAAACCGACTTCACCTCTGTGCTAAAAAACGGCGAGAGCTTTGCCGTGCGCATCAACCGCATTAAAAACTATGCGGACAGCGAAATCAACACCATGACCCTTGAGATCAAGCTGGGCAAACAAATCCTAAACCAAACCCCCGGCACCACAGTCAACCTCAAAAATCCCGACAAAACGTTTATGGGGATAATCACCAACGATAAACTGATCTTGGGTCTAAAACTTACCGATATCACCTCAAAAACGTTTTCAGAGCGCCGGCCCCGCAAAAAACCATTCTTCCATCCCTCAGCCATGCCATCAAAGATGGCCCGATGCATGGTTAATTTAGCACACACCAAAACCGAATCAATATTGTTAGATCCATTCTGCGGCACAGGCACCTCCCTTATAGAGGCCACATATATCGGCTGCCGCGCAATCGGAATAGACGCACAAAAACGAATGATCAGGGGCACCAAAAAAAACCTCGCACACTTTGGCATTGACGCCGAGGGCCTGATCTGGGAAGACTCCAGAAAAATTCCCCTCTGCAAAGTTGATGCAGTTGTAACTGACCCACCCTATGGCCGCTCATCAAGCACCCTAAAAGCAACAACCATGCAGCTAGTCAAAGACGTAATGACCGAAATACACACCCTGCTAAGTCCAGGACAAAGAATATGCATTGCACTTCCTATAAAGCTAAAACAAACAGGAGAAATCGAACACATATCCCAAGAAATTGGAGGATTTGCCGAAAACTTGGGATTCAAAAAACTAGAAGCACACACAGTATATATCCACCGGTCACTAACAAGAGAAATCGTCGTCTACAAAAAAACAACATAACCACAACATATGTTGATCAGAAACTGCAACATAAAATCCAGAGAACCAAAACACTACCGGGTATATCATCTAAGCTCAGCAAAAACAACCAGTCTCATTTTTAAAATTAATACTAAATTTTGTCTCAGGTGGTTTACGACCATTGGACAACCCCTTACGTATTTATATATAATGATGCAGGGGGTGGGATTCATCTGTTTGTGTCTGGAGCCTTTCCTCAAAATCACGGCTTTGGTTTTGAGAGTTCATTTTAAACACTAAAGAGAATAAGTTCAAGTATATTTATAAGCGTTTTTTCGAGTCCGGGTAAATGGCTAACACTCGAAAATTTAAAATAACTGTTGCAATCATAACAATAAGGTAAATGCTATCACCTTAGAGGTGACATAACTTTGAATACTTATGAAAAAGCGAAGCAACCTGATAAAAAAGCAGATAGTAGCGGTTGCAGTAGTTTTACAGTCTCAGAGTTAATGAAACCTCAACAAAGTACCCCCGAATATGGACGCTATGCATATAATTTTTGTGACCTGCCCATAAACGATCCGACGGCTGTTGCGTCTGAAAGAAAAGCGCTGATAGGTCGATTAGGTACTTCAGGCGGCGGTGAAGCGCTTGACAGCAAAACAAGAGCAAGAATGGAAACTGATTTTGGTTACAACTTTGGCTCCGTTCGAGTGCACACAGACAATTATGCTGTCAATCTAACAGGTGCATTAAATGCCAAAGCAACTTGCTACGGGCAAGATATCTATTTTGGAAAAAACCATTTTGCTCCAAACACCCAAAAAGGTACAGACCTCCTCAGACACGAATTAGGGCATTTTCAACAACAAAATCAATTAGGCACAAAAATAATTCAAAACCAAGAAGAAGCTAAAGACTCTCAGAAATCATCAAATCATGCGTCCTACGTATACCCCCCACCTGGCGGACATATGACTTTTATCTATATAAAACCCACATATAATCATATATCAGCTACCCCAATGGAAGTTAGTCGAGAAGAAGGAGGAATGATGCGTGTCAAATTGACTGTATCACAGCTGTATCATTATGTGGATAGAGGACTTGATGAGGGCAATTATGTTATGGGTGCTTTTATTGGGGACGGAATACTTATACCTGAAACATTGATGGTTAGGGTGATAATGCCTGATGACGGAAAAGATATCGAGGTGCCTGCTTCAGCTCTATTTCATCTCAAAGATGAGTATGATACAGCGTTTTGGTGGAAACTGGCAGAAACAATCGGATATGGCGTAACAATCGCCAGTCTGGGCTCTACGTACCTCGCAGCCACGGCAACGACCAAGGTGCAGAAATTGTCCATCCTATTTTCAACTGCAGAATTTGTAAATAATTTGCTTTTGGGGAGATTTTTATGGCAAAGCGAAACCGCTATTTAAAATAGTGAATCATTTACTTCACGTATTTTCACTTTTGGAATTGACAGGGGTTGTAAGAGATTTAGAGGCCGTAGCGATCCTTGCGAAGGAGGGAAAGGACACTGTGAAAGTTTTGGAGGAAATTGCATTAGCGATGGCAACCATGCGTGATCTTTTGGAGGACGAAAAGGATTTCCATACTAAGGAGCTATCTACACCTGAACCAATTACACGACAAACACACGAACGTTGAGCAGGTTGCTTTGTTTTGACCGTTGGCCAAATACTGGAACACGGCAATTTTGTGCCTATGATGCTCGTTTAACGCTTGATTTGCGTTGATTCAAAATAATTTACCTGCTGTTTAGGGTGCTCTATTGCTATGAAAACTCTTATTGTGCATGTTTGTTCCTTAGGGCACTGATGCAACTAATAATGTTGTCAAGATTTTCCCTGTTTTCACCCCTTTGATTTGTTACTCGAAAGCTAACAGAACTCGTTTAGTGCGCATCACTATTACATCAAAAACAGCATTTCTTGGATTCTTTTAACCGACGGGTGTCCGTAGTTTTGAAAGGTTCCGAAAGTGGGACTCACCTGTCTGTGTCTGGAGCCTTTCCTCAAAATCGCGGCTCAGACTTTGATTTTGAGAGCTCATATTGAACACTAAATAAAGCAAGTTCACAAATACATTAACAGTATTCTTTTCTGGTTCAGGCAACTTTATGCATGATTCTTTTTTCTGTCAGTTTTTTGGTGATGTTCACTATTTTTTATAATGCTTCTTTGAGCGTTAACTCTTAAGGTGAAAGCCAATTTATGGGGCAATAACAAAACAAATTATAAACAGCCGAACTCAAAAATTTAAAATAGTAGTTACAATCATATCAACAAGTAACTGCTATCGCCTTAGGGATGACATAAATTTGAGCACTTACGAGAAAATGAAGCGGCATGATAAAAGCAGACAATAGTGACGATAGCAGTTTTGAAGTCTAAGAGTTCTTTGATGGACATTTGACATTTCGCATATTTTTGCATAGGTTTTTTGCCCTTTCACTTTCTTATGGAAATCATTGCACCAACATTTCGCTCTCTGAGTGAAAACTTTTCTTTTGGACCCATTTTTGGGTATTTGGATATGTTGCTTCTTTTTTCAGGTTTTCAAAAAGGCCACCGATATTCTAAAATCCTTTTTGGTACGCTGATATATAACAGAGCAAAGTGTGCTGTAGAGTTAACGGCCAACACACTATCTAACTGACTGACTGGTTGGCCAAATTTACAGTCTGCACAGTCAATAGTGTTAGAGAAGGTAGATGGGTTATGAGTTTACAGGTTGTGTTCTTAGGAACAAGTGGTAGTGTCCCTACTTTGAAGCGGAGCTTGCCTTGTGTGGTAGTGCAGTGTCCGCCTGAGCAGTGGATGTTTGACTGCGGTGAAAATGTACAGCATCAGATGATAGCAGCTAAAGTCAGCTTTCACCGCAGAATGAAAATTTTTATCAGCCATCTTCACGGTGACCATGTGTTAGGTTTACCAGGGTTACTGCAGACAATGGCCCTTATGGATCGTAAAGAACCCCTGCAAGTTTATGGCCCCTCTGGTCTCAAAAATTTTTTAATCTGTACCAAAGAAACCCTCAATTTTGGCCTAACCTACCCTGTAGAGATCAATGAAATTCTTTCTGAGGGTATCATTTGTGATCAAGAGAAATATCAGGTCAGGGTCATAAAATCAAACCATACTGTTGAGGGTTACTGTTTTGCATTTATAGAAAAGCTACGTCCGGGCAGATTCTACCCCAACAAGGCAAGAACTCAGGGAATTGCGGAAGGTGAATTGTGGTCTAAGCTCCAAAGTGGCCAAGAAGTCACGGCTCCAAACGGCACCATAGTTAAACCAAGTGATGTGATGGGACCTATGCGTCAGGGGAGAAAAATCATCTACACCGGCGACACCAAACCTTTTGCGGGGTTTGGCTAGTTTGCAAACAAGGCGGATTTGGTTATTCATGATGCGACCTTTGATGATGCTCTAAAAGAAAAAGCAGATACCGATGGACATTCAACAGCTAGCCAAGCTGCCGAGCAGGCAAAAACGGCCCAAGCGAAATGTCTAGTTCTATCACATATAAGCGCCCGTTACTCAGATGGCAGTTTACTTTTGGAACAGGCAAAAAAAGTGTTTCCAAACAGCATATTAGCAGAGGATTATCTGAGCCTCGAGTTGCCGCTAAGCGAGTAGCTGCTTTAGACGGGCAATACTTTGAGGTACATTAGTTATAGATTCCACAACAACGGTTTTATCATAACCAATTTTTTTAAGAGCATCGGTAAATCCAACAAAATCAATGGTTCCCTCATCTACGCCATTGTGCTGATCATCAGTGCCATAGTTGTTGCTGGCATGGATATGCACAATTTTGTCGGCCAACTCATCGATAAAGGGCTGAACTTGACCTTCCAAGTTAGCGTGCCCCAAATCCAAAGTTATGCCCACAGGCAAACTAGTTTCGCGATATAGACGGCGGAATTCTTCAGGGGTGCTCATTAAAAACCAGTATTTTCCAGGCATATTTTCCAAAGAAATGTTAACCCCTAACTCTTCAGCTTGGGTGTAGAGTAGCTCGATGCTTTGGCACATATTTTTAAAATCAGCATCCGGATAGAATTGACCAATACCTGTGCGCTGGGCAGGGTGAAAAACCCACATCTTGGCATCTATGGCGCTGGCATTGAGAAGGGATTGTTTGAGACGTTTAAGAGAGGCATTGAGCATGGGTTTTATTATGGAGCCGATGTTTATGTCTGAGAAGGGAGCATGAACAGAATAAGTTAAGCCATAAGACTTGGCAACTTCTCTTAACTGAACAATACGAGCTTTACTTAAATCATGGGTGGCATCATCAAAGAGCTCGATATATTTGGTATCGTGGGTATCAAGACGCTTAACCATACGGTTAAAAGACTCACCCACACAATAAAACATTGAAACGCCAATTTTTGCTTTAGACATAACTAACCTCAAAAACTCTGCATAACCCACCCTAATAACCTAGCGGCCCAAAACCAACTATCTTCCATCCACCAACCAAAAAAGGAGCCGAGCAGAACATACGCTATATATCGCCTGTCAGTATAGGACAAGAAATCAGAGGGCAAATCAATGGAGAAAAAAATTCAAATTCAAAAAAGAAGATAAAGCCAGTGTTTTTGGCGGCCATTATTGTGGTAGGGGTAGTGGTGGCCAGCATGATTGGCGCAATCTTTGTGTTAAAATGGTCAATAACGGGGTAGATCACTACTCAGGCATGTTTCCAATGATGTTTGAAACTCACACCAATAGTATCTGGACATTTTCCGCTCAGAGCGCACAGGGTTATAGCACCATTTACTGCGATCTAACGCAACAAGATTTAAATAAACTCACAATAGACAGCAATATTGCAGAGGGAGAAATGTTTTTGATCCTAATCCAAGATAAATATAGCAAATCGATCGATCTTAGCGGAGGAGCAAAAAATCTATCAGCAGAAGAGATGGATCTGGACATGTTTAACCCCGGTCGAATCAGCATGCGGCTAAAATTTAACAACGCCAAAGACCTATCAGTAAACATCAACTGGCGCTAACACCACCAGCCATTCCCTTTCCTGTTTATTTGCCTCATAACGTTAGCTATCTACAGATTACGCTATTTTTGTTTTCAGAAAAGTCTTGGACGGGTTGTTTTGGGGAAGATTATATACTTCAGTGGAAAGTAGTATAGATAGTGAAAAAGCAATGAAGAGCAAGAGAAGGGCAGTAATTGCTTTAATCATTTTTGCCATAGTGATCGAAATAGCAACAGTCATCATCATGCCCATACAGTACCTTATGACCGGGAGACAGGCGGAGCTAAAGCTCAAATCGCACCTTGGTTCACTGTCACAGTCCCTTACGCCTACATTAATTTAGCAACAACAGCAGATCAAGCAGACGAAAACAACCCAACAATCTGGGAAGACGCTCATATTCAAGCAATAATAAACTTTACCCTAACTCCTGAGCCATTACACTCAAGGATGCAGATGCCCAAATAGAATTAAACAACGGCTTTGTATATGGCACCTACACAGAAGGCACAGCACCAGGACCAATCCAAGTACCAAACAAGTAACCCAATACGCAAATCAAGAGCAACCAAGCAAACACTAATACAGACGATAAACAGTTGGTTAATGTAGTAAGCAAACAATTATACTACAACAACTATCTGAACAATAGAGAAAAGAGAGAGGCAACGGCAAAAATCCACAGGGAACCGGTATGTGTGATTTATCAATTATTATAGCAACAAAAAACGAAAAGCACTACATAGCAAACACCTTAACCCATCTGCAACACGCCATAAAAGAAGCAAAAAAAGACGACATCACCACCGAGTTAATCGTGGTGGATAGTAGCACCGAAAACACCGCCGATATCGCCCGCCAATTTACCCCAAAAGTACACCACCTAGCAACACAAGGCCTACCCAAAGCACGTAACTATGGCGCCGCCAAAGCCACAGGCCAAATACTAGTTTTCATGGACGCCGACACACTGCTACAAAGAAATACCCTAAAAGATCTCTTCAACATTTTTAAAAATAAAAAAGCAGTCTCAACAATCTCATTTGTCATGCCCATCGGACAAGCAAAACTAACAGTTTCAGCCAAAATATTCTACGTACTGGACTGCGCATTTATCAGAGCCTGCGCATTTTTACCATTTCTAATCGGATTCTATAACCGCGGCGACATCATGGCCATCAGACGCGACACCTTTGAAAAAATCCGAGGCTTCAACGAAACCCTCTGCATGATGGAAATCACCGAACTGCTCATAAACGCCTCAAAACTAGGCAAAATAAAAGTCCTCTCCTCACCGGTGTTTGAATCCAGCCGCCGCCTAAAACAGTGGGGCGTACTCAAAAGCTATCGGATATGGTGGAAAAACTACATTTACTTCTACGCCTTCAAACGCCTACACGCCTCCAGCTACGAATCCATCAGATAACAACAAACATATCCGCAGTCAAATCAGTAAACAGAATCAGCTGTGTTATTTACTTCAGCATATGTTAAAAGCTAACATAAATTTGTCAATTGCGACTGACCCTTCAAACGACCAACGTCAGTTAGCCCTCGGCACCACTCCATAATATTCGAGTTCCATCTAACTGTACACATAACCCTCATTTGAACCCATAACGCCTCAAAACAAACGCAATAGTTAAACAAAGAGATAACGCACACGCTTTGCCTGTTTAGGTGGTTTTACACAAGACAGATTATGTTTAGCGTTTTCGGAACAGTTTCAAAATATTGATTATGCTAGGGTTGAAATAGAGAGTCTGCCAATTTAAAACAGCAAACACTTATTTTGACATCAACCTTATAAATGTCTGCGACACCACGCGTTTAATAACAATGAATCGGAGGTTTTATTAGCGTACAGGCGCTTTATTTGGGTTTTAAGGTATTTGTGTACTAAATTACGCCATATTATCTAAACATCCCGAACATTTCAAGAACTTCACAGGCCTCACACTCAAAGAATTCAACACCCTAAACCAACAAATAACCCAAAAATATAAAACCTACGAACAAAAACGCCTAACCCAAGAGAACCGCAAACGAGCCATAGGAGCCGGCCAGCCCTTCAAACTCAACCTAACCGACAGACTGCTTCTGATATTTCTCTACTACCACCTATACA
>WRCX01000012.1 GCA_009783705.1 Candidatus Bathycorpusculum hydrogenotrophicum
AAAACCGAAGCAGAAGCATGTGTCTTAATTGAGTCAGGCTTTGACTTTGTATGCGACTTTGACGGACACAAACTCTTCAGAAAACGAAAGTGCTGAAATGTCAGAATTTATGGTTATCGCCATCTGGACACACCCTCGGCATTTTATTTATAAGTGGTGGCGAGGGTGGGACTTGAACCCACGAAGGCCTGCGCCAGAGGATCTTAAGTCCTCCTCCATATCTTAGGGGCAATAGGTTTAATCTGGCCCTATTTAGACCTGGCTCGGATACCCCGCCACCAGTACCGATACACTTAGCAGCGTACACTTTAAGTTTTTTGATTTAACTTTCTGCATCTGGTTGCCAACACACTGTTATATTTGATGGTGGGCTGTAATTTTTGCAGACTGAGGAACACGCTTCAGGCTGGCATCTGTACAAACTTTAAGCGGCTACTAAAATCCAAATGAGATAACATCAAAGATGGATTTGGTAAGCACTTCTGGTCGTGTATGTGTCGGCATGGGGTTTAGACTCAGTCTGTATTTATCTTTGTTTTATATGATCATGTTGGGCGTAAGGCATTTTAGGGTTTGAGGTTAAGTTACTATATGGCATAGCTGTTTGTTTGGCGATTTGTTGTGACTGCCATTAATTCTTTGTTTGTGTTCATATCTAAAAAGGGGTATATTGTTCCTTTACTGGCTTTTCTTTTGCCTCTCCTAGTTAGACTCATACCTGAGGTGTTGGTGGGTTCATATGTTATTGGTTTTGACACTATGGGGTTTTATGTTCAAAATACTCTTGCATGGTTGCATGGTGGTGTAGATTTTTGGAGTTATCTTGCTGTTGCACCCCTATTCTATGTGCTTCTTATGTCGTTAGTTAGTGCTGGTGTACCTATTGTTATAGTTCTCAAAGTGTTCTCACCTTTGCTTCTTGGTTTATTGGGGTTATCGATTTATTATTATGCTCATAAAGGCTTGGGCTGGTCGTCTTTCAAAAGTTTGGCGCCTGCTCTTTTGGGAACTATCTATTTTGTGGCGCTGAGAATTTCTTGGGATATGTTGAGAAACGAGTTGGGTCTTATATTTCTGTTTGTTGCCCTGACTTTTCTTAGCCAACTTAAGACTGGTTCGTGGAAACAATACTTTGTGCTTTCTTTGGCAATGATTGCCGTTGTTCTTTCTCATCAACTTGTTGCTGTGATAATGCTTGGGGTCGTTATTTTCACAGTATTCCATGGTTTGTTACAAAAAAGCTTTCAAAAATCGCTTGCTTTGATTGTTGCTTCTTTGCCTGCGTCTGTTTTTTCTTTAGTGGTTTATTTTTTTGCTGTAGTGCCTGATGGTTTTCAAAATTATGCCACAAGTACCGAGTTGATTTTGGCTAATTGGCTTGGTTTTTCTTCTTATCCTAGTATGTTGCTAAGTGAACTCGGTTTTTTCTTGTTTTGTTTTCTTCCATTGTTGCCTTTGGTGGTGTTTGGTTTTAAGTGTCTTGGTGATTTCCAGTTGAGATCTTGGATTATCTTGAGTTTGTTTTTGTTGTTGATTCCGTTTGCGTTTGTTAGTCCCTATAGGTGGTTGTTGCTTCTCATATACCCGTTTGTGTTTTTTGTAGTTGAAGCTGTAAGTCACCTAAAGTCAATCAAGTGGAAACGCTTTAACACAAGTTTGCAAAAAATTGTTATATTTTATTTGATTTTATCGACTGTTGTCCTTAGTTTTGGCTATATTTTTAGTACTCCCGATCAGCCTTTTAGTTATTTTTCTCCCCAGCACTTTAACTCTTATTATTATCAAATTCCCTCTGCAATGCAACAGAACACCATTTCGGTTGCTGATTTTCAGGGTACGGTTGATGCTTTGCGCTGGTTTGAGGAAAACAAACCTGTCGGTGGTCTTTTATTGACGCATACTGCGTTTTATAGTTGGGCCTTACTTGTCCTCAATGATACTGATGTGATTTGGAATTATGAATTTGGTGACCCGGTTAATGCGGCATCTTTAGCTGTGCAGGAAGGGCACACACGGGTCTTTTTAGTTTGGTGGATAGATGGGTTGGGTTGGTATACTCAGCCCTCTCTGCCTTTGGTGTTTCAAGAGGTTTATCGAAGTGAGCGGATTGCTATTTATTTTTATGATATAGCGGCTGATGGTACTTAGCAATGGTGGTTTGTTGTGTTTTTTTTGTGGTTTTGTTTTTTGGTTAATTGTTGTTGGCACGTAGTGGTTTGAGGTGTGGTTTTGGGTGTTGTATGGTTGTTGTGGTGTGGTGCTGTTGGTTGGTGGTTTTTTTAAGGACGTAATTTATAAATAACTCTTTTTTCATTAAAGAATTGAGCCTCTGAAAAAGACAGTGGATGAGGTGTTTTTAAAATCGTTATTTTTTCTTATAATAAAAAACAATTACTGGTGGTAAAGACTAGAGCGTTGCGATCTGGCGCTTGGTTTAGCGTACTTAGACGGATCGATAGAGTGCTTCTTGATTTAACAATAAAAGTAATAGATACCATTCGTAGTGAAAAATTGGCAAAAAGTGTATCTGATATTTTGAGAAAGCTTGAAAATGCTGTTCAGGGTGCTTCTAGTTGTTTCTATGCGGCTGGTTTGCCCTTGGTACAGAAAATAAGTGTTATTTGCCAAAAGTTTGGTAATTTTTATGCCAGCGGTTGGGTGTATGATTTTTCATTTATAACGTTTTTAGGTGTTTTACAAGTTAATGCTAACAAAACATTCTCTTTATAATCTAGTTGTTGTGTTATTGCTAGTAGTGTAATTGTCACTTCAATTGTTTCTAAATAGTAAATAGTGTATCTTTATGATACGTGTTATCTCCAGTAAATTTTTGCTTAAAATCAAGAAGGGACCTATTAAAGAAAACTGGGGTTTTCCTTTTCTATTTGTGTTTGTAGTGCTCTTGGCAGGTGTTGCTGTTTTCTTATCAGCTGGCTTATCCTACCTATCCGATACCCTTGTGATTTATGCTTTTTATGCTCTATTTGTCGGTGTCGTTTTGCAGTTCTTTTCTTTTTTAAAACCCGTAAAACCCTGTAAAACGGGGGTTAATTAATGAGTCAAGTTGAACTTTCTTTTATTGTTCCTGCATATAATGAGGAGAATTTTATAGAAGGCACCTTGGGAATAATTGATACTATTGTAATGAACAAAAGTCTTTCATATGAAATCGTTGTAGTAAACGATGGAAGTGCTGATAACACTCTAATAAATGCAAAAAAGTATGCTGGCAAAAATGGTCATGTTAAAATTATAAGCTACAGCCAAAATTTGGGTAAAGGGCACGCAGTTAAAACTGGTTTTATGAATGCTAAAGGCAATGTTGTTTTTTTTACAGACAGCGATATGGAAATTGATTTGAAAAAAATACCTGAATACCTTGATGCCCTAAACCAGGCTGATATCGTAATAGCCTCCAAAAAACACAAAAATTCACATGTCACTGTACCCCTATCTAGACGAATTCAAAGTGAGATTTTTAATGTACTTGTCCGTCTTTTTACCGGAATACCCCTAAAGGATACCCAGTCAGGACTCAAAGCAATGAAAAAAAGTGCGTTTGTAGATATTATTCCCCGTTTAGCTGTAAAACGGTATGCTTTTGATGTGGAATTGCTGGCAGTAGCTAATCTCTATGGTCTAAAAGTTACCGAGTTGCCTGTAGATGTGAAATTGGATGCTAAATTTAAACCAAGCGAAATGTGGCATATGTTTTTGGATTTATTAGGTATAACCTATCGGCTTCGAATTATTCATTGGTATCAGCGACCGCTTCAAACAAAATATAGTCTCAAAAATATATTTTCCATCTCGGGTTGATGATAGTGAAACCACTTGTATCAATAATTATCCCCTGCAAAGAAGTCGATAACTACACAAAAGAATGCATCACAGGCTGCAAACGACTAGAGTATGAAAACTTTGAAATTATAGTATTGCCTGATTGTCAACCGTCTGATATTGTTGAGGGCGTCAAGTTGATCTCTACTGGGGCGGTGTCTCCGGGGATAAAAAGAAATCTTGGCATAAAAAATTCAACCGGTGAATTTTGTGCATTTATTGACAATGATGCCTATCCCCGACCTGACTGGCTAACAAACGCCTTGAAAATACTTGCTGATCCCTCAATTGGTGGTGTTGGTGGACCTGGACTAACACCGCCGGAAGATAATTCCCATCAAAAAGCCGGTGGTTATGTTCTCTCTTCTTTTATGACTGGTAATCTATCAAACCGATATAAATCAAAAACTAACGTCGAATCCGATGATATTCATTCATGCAACTTTATTTCTCGCCGATCAACTCTAGTCTTAGCAGGCGGCTGGAATGAAAAATATTGGCCCGGCGAAGACACTCTTATGTGTCTAGCCATAAAGAAAACCGGTAAAAAACTCATAGAGTCCTCCGCTGTAGTTGTCTATCATCATAGACGCTCCCTTCTCAAACCGCATCTTAGACAGGTTTCACGGTTTGGGGAACATCGCGGCTTCTTTGTAAAAAAATTCCCCGAAAATTCACTGAAACTCACCTACTTTGCTCCTTCCTTGCTAGTCTCTTTATTCTTTGTTGGCCTGCTGTTTTCTTTGTTTAATCCCTTTTTCTTAAATATTTTTCTGCTTGGGTTAACTGCCTATCTTTTTGCAAGTTTTGTTGCCGCGGTATTGCAAGTTAAATGCTCAAAATTGTTACCTGCTGTATGGTTAGGCATAATCGTGACTCACATAGTGTATGGTTTATTCTTTCTCTCAGGACTCCTAAAGCGTGACTTAAAAAGATGAAAATCAGCATCTCCTACCCTCCGCTCTACTCTGAAAAGGGAGTTCCCTTACTGTCCCAGAATAGACAATTTCAATATTTCAAATCACCCACCTACATCTATCCCGTTGTCCCCGCATATGCTGCAACAATGTTGACAAATGCCGGTCATGAAGTTGTTTGGGATGACGGTATAGCCGAGGAGAAAACATACCCTCAATGGCTCACTGAATTAGCGCATGTTGCTCCTGATATAGTAGTTATTGAGACAAAAACTCCTGTAGTGAAAAGACATTGGGCAATTATAACTGACCTAAAACAGGTTCTTCCCAATTCCAAAGTAGTCTTGGTTGGTGACCATGTTACCGCTCTCCCCTTAGAGTCCATGGAGCAAAGCAAAATAGATTTCGCTCTAACTGGGGGAGACTATGATTTTCTATTATTGAACTTGGCTGATTTTCTTAGTGGGAAGACACGTGAGCTTGAACCTGGCATATGGTTCCGCGAGCATGATGCCATTAAAAGTACCGGGAAATTCAAATTAGATCACACTTTAGACGAATTGCCTTTCATTAATCGAGAGTTAACAAAATGGCAACTCTACAGTGAACGAAACGGCAATTTCAAAGTGATTCCGGGTGCCTACACCATGGCGGGACGTGATTGCTGGTGGCGAAAAGACGGCGGTTGCACTTTTTGTTCCTGGCCCACTCTTTATCCAACTTTTCGTGTGATGAAACCTAAGCGGCTAGCTGATGAAATCGGCTTACTTATAGAGCGTTATGGCGTTAAAACGGTGTTTGACGATACAGGTTGTTTTCCAACCGGATCTTGGCTTAGACAATTCGCTAACCTGATGATCGAGCGTGGATATAATAAAAGGATCCAATTTAGTTGCAATATGCGCTTTGGTGCTTTGGTACGCGAAGATTATCAATTGATGAAAAAAGCAGGCTTTAGGATGTTGCTGTTTGGTGTAGAATCAGGAAGTCAAGCTACACTTGACCGTTTAAACAAAGGAACCACAATTGAAGGCATACTAAATGAATGCAAAATTCCCCAAAAAGCTGGTCTTGAACCTCACATAACTATTATGGTGGGTTATCCCTGGGAAACACGGCAAGACGCCCAAACCACTCTTAATGCCGCAAAAACAATGATGCAAAAAGGCTGGGCAATCACTTTGCAGTCCACCATAGTTATTCCCTACCCAGGAAGCAAATTATATGCCGAAGCACTAAAAAACGGTTGGTTCCGATTTGACCCCAAAGATTATGCACGCTTTGATATGAAAGAACCCGTAATGACAACCTCTGATATGACGCCTAAAGAAGTACTGCAGCTCTGCGATGAAATATACAAAGTGTTTCTTACACCCCAGTACATGTTAAAGCAACTGGTTAGAATACGCTCAGCAAGAGACCTCAAATACTCTGTTAAGGGTCTAGCAAAGGTTCTAGGTCACGTTAAGGATTTTGCAAAGGATTGATTGATGACTTGAACGATTTTCTGCCAACAGTTAGCATAGTGATCCCCACCTATAATTCCCATAATATCTTGGCTCTTTGTTTAAAAAATATTAGAAACCAAGATTATCCTCAAGATAAAATAGAGATAATAATAATTGACGGCGGTTCTAAAGATAACACCTTAGAGATCGCTAAAAAATATTCGGTTGACAAAATTTGCTATAATCCGCTGGTTGTTGAGGAATTTGGACGCGCATTAGGCATTGACTTAGCATCCCATGATTTAATTGCTTTTATTGATCAAGATAACCTGCTTGTTTGTTCTGATTGGATTAAAAAAATGGTTGCACCCTTCCAAGATAGCGAAATTGTTGGATCCGAACCTCTTTTTTACTCGTATAGACGCACAGATCCAGCGATTGTTAGGTATTGTGGTTTAATTGGGGGTGATGACCCTTTCCATGTGTATCTGGGTTATTACGATCGGTTTTGTTACTTCACAAATAAATGGACAGACACACCTGTTATCCAAACCGATACCAATGATTACCTAAAGATACACCTTCTTTGTAGCAAAAAAATTCCAACTATGGGTGCAAACGGCTTTATCGTAAGGCAAAATAATCTGCATAAAATTAATTATCGACCATTTATTCACACAGACATAATCTTTGACCTAGTTAATTTAGGAAACTCTACGTTTGCCAAAGTTAGAGTTGGTATTATTCACCTGCATGCAAACAGTATTTTGGAATTTATGCGCAAAAAAATACGCCGAGCACAAAGATATAATCCCAAACTCAGAAAGTACAACAATCTATCTCTCAAAGATCCCAAATTATCTCTCTTTGTTTTACGCACTCTATTGCTTCTAACGGCTCTAGATGTTGCAAAAGGGTACCGCCAAAAACCTGATATTGCTTGGCTTCTCCACCCCTTCATATGCTTTCTTGCCCTATCTACGTATGCAACTAAAACAATAATGACTATAGTTCACCTATGAACACGGTATATTTACTCTTTTTTAATCTCAAAACGCCTGATACCCTCCATAGCAAGGGCGGGGTTGTCTCTAATTTGGGTAAAGCTAAATGCTAGTTTCAATCTTATGTTAGTGTCTGTATGTGTGCAGACGGCTGAGTTTTGATTATCGTGACTGCATCTGAAAAGTTGACCATTACTATATTGGCAAATTCGATTGCTGGACCTATGAGTGGCGGCGATAGAATCTGGATTGAATGTGCTAAGCGTTGGGTAAAAAAGCCCAATGTTTCCATAAATGTTTTTACTACTGAGGAAGGTCTCAAACGTGGCCAGCAATATGGGTTAACGGGTGTTAATTATAAACTCTGGAGCAAACCTGCCCGTTTTTTGTGTCATAGTGTGTATCTTCTTTATTTTTGGAGAACCTTTAGAGGTTGTATTAACGCCTTAGTGTCTCTACCTAGTGATAGTGAGCGAAATGTTGTTTTTTCTTCCTCAGATTTTTTGCCAGATTCAATACCTGCTTGGGTTTCTAAGGTAAAGAATAAAAATGTTGAGTGGCTTGCGGCATTTTATCTTTTTGCCCCTAGTTTATCGGATAAAACTTCGCCTTATCGAGGCAAATTATTTGCAAGAGGCTTATTTTACTATATTTCCCAATTACCCGCTCTATATCTAATTCGACGCGATGCAGATCTAGTCTGGGTGACAAGTGAGATTGATCGTTGGCGGTTTATTGATGGGGTGCGATTTACACCCGATAAAGTGACCGGTGTTCGGGGTGGTGTAGATGTTAAAACCCCTGCTTCCCTACCTGAACCGGCAAAAAAAGAATATGATGCGGTATTCATTGGACGGTTCCATACTCAAAAAGGCGTACTAGAACTGATCGATATCTGGCGAAATGTTTGCAATAAAAAACCTAATGCAAAACTGGCTATGATTGGTATCGGTGAATTGGAGGGTAGCGTTAGAGAAAAAATAGTTGCTTATGGTTTGCAAAGTAATGTTTCTTTGTTAGGTTTTAAAGATGGTCTTGAGAAACTTGAGATATTTAAGAAAAGTAAGCTGGTTGTGCACCCTGCTGTTTATGATAGTGGCGGAATGGCTGCCTGCGAAGCAATGGCTTGCCGATTACCAGGTGTCAGTTTTGATCTTCCCGCTTTAGTGACTTATTATCCTAAAGGTATGATCAAGACGCCTTGTTATGATTTTGTTGGCTTTGCAGAAAATATAGTTCATCTGCTTGAGGATGATGAACTTTATGAAAAAGTTGCCAATGATGCTCTTGACTGGGCAAAGGAATGGGACTGGGACAATCGTGCTGAGGTTTTATTCAATTATTTAGCGGCTAGATGTGACTCATAATGTTTATTACTAGATTTGAAGTTGCCCGTGATTCTGTAATTTCCAAGTTTGTAAAGATCTTAGATGGCAAATTGATTCTTGAGCTTGGATGTAGTACTGGTGATCGAACAAAATTACTCTATGAGGGTCGTCAACTTGTTGGGGTTGATATAACTGATAAGCTCTCGATGGAGACAAAAAAGCAATTTAGTTTTTTGTTAGCTGATGCAACTGCTTTGCCTTTTCGGGACGAATCTTTTGATGCCGTTTTATCCTTTGATGTGATTGAGCATGTTGAGGCTGACCAGCTTTTTGTACAGGAAGCCTTTCGCGTTTGTAAGCGTGGGGGTCCTATAATGCTTGGCACTCCTAATCGATTAAGGTTATCTAATCGACTGTTACGCCTTATCGGCAGGCCTGTTTGTTATCCCTGCTGCCTGGGTGAGGGTGTCCTCCATTTGCGTGAGTATTCGCATGAACAGTTACTGTCTCTTTGTAGGGATGTTGGTTTAATCGGAAATTGCCTAGATATCTGGGTAGGGCTTGTGGGACGATTAGATAGGGGGTTTGCTGTTTTTCCGTCAGCATTTGCTTGCTTGACTCAATATATTCTCTTTATTGGTTACAAACCGCCCATCAGCTTTCGTAGGTAGTGATGTTTATGCAAACAACAACTACTGCTACTGCCTGTTTGCTCTGTGGTTCGTTTGAATATATTGCTCTGGATCAGGTTGTTGATTATAGACTGCACACAACAAACCAAATTTTTAATCTTGTTCGCTGTCTTAGGTGCGATGCAGTGTATCTCAATCCCCTGCCAAACAACAAAGATTTTCCGAATTTTTACCCCGAGGCTTTCTATGCCTCTGTTGATGTCTATTCCTATGTGTCACTTTTTTTAAATCAATTAAAATTTCGAATGGTTACTAATCTGAAAACTAAGGGCCGAATATTAGATGTTGGTTGTGGTGGTGGCGGCTTGCTTTCTCTTTTTAAAGATGGCGGCTGGCTGGTTTATGGAGTCGATACATCTGAAAAGGCCTGTAAGCTGGCAACAAAGCGTTTAGGGGAAAACGTGTACAATAATACCTTGAGCGGTTGTGCGTTTCCTGATGATTATTTTGATGTTGTTTTTCTTAACCATGTAATTGAGCATATGTCATCTCCATATCGAGAACTTGATGAAATTTCAAGGATTTTAAAAAATAATGGTTTAATTGTCATCTGTACTCCAAACATAAGTAGTTATCAATTTGTCATAAGCGGTGATAAATGGCTGCATTTAGATATTCCCCGCCATGTAATTCTTTATTCTCCTCTGACTATTACGCGGCTTCTCAAAAAAACTGGCTTTCAAGTGACAAACATAAGCTTTCCTTTATTTGATTTTCCTCTAGATTTCTACTCTAGTCTCAAACGAAAACATTTACTAAAACGCAATCTATCCAATATCCTGTTTTCTCCCTGGTTGCTCTTCTTCTCAGTTGTAGCAAAACTGTTGCCTGCTTGGCGTGGTAGCATGATAGTTACCGCCATTAAGAAAGAAAATTTATCGAAACACAGTTAAATTTTATGGTCGTTGATAATTATCCGAAAATCTCTTGTTTCTGTGCTAATCATTCTGTCGGTGGCTCTTGTTTCCCTAGTTTGGTTTAGGGATGGTTGCATGTTTGTTGGAACCGATCTAGTTTTTCCATCTGATCGGTTAAATATTTTTCTTGAAACTTTTACAATTTGGGATTCACGTTCTCTGGGGGCTCTAAACCCGCGGATGCTGGCTTGGTCATTCCCCAATGGGGCTTTCTTGGGTATTTCAGAGATCATTGGACTCTCTTTGGAGTATGCCGAGCGTTTGTGGTTCTATCTATTATTTGCTTTTTCTGGGTTGTCAATGTATGTCTTATCAACAGTCGTGGCTAAAAACAAAGTCAAACCTTATCACGCTGTTGGGGTAATCGCGGCACTTTTTTACATGTTTAACCCTTTTTTTGCCTTAGGGGTTTCCCATTGGCCTTATTTGTGGTTAACCTATGCTTCTTTGCCGTTGATGCTGGGTCTGTTTATCAAGGGTCTCAATGAACAAAGAGGCCTAAAATATATTTTTATTATAAACCTTGTTTGGTTGTTTTTATCGGCGGGTCAATTTGTTAACCCTAAATATGCTATAATTGTCTGGGTTCCGTTATTACTTTATCTTGCCTTTCATTTAATAGTTAACCGAGAAAAAGCCGTTTTTATTTATTCTTGTAAATTTTTTTTGCTCTTATTGGTCCTGTGGATACTGCTCAATTCTTATTGGCTTTTGCCAAATATGCTCTATATTTTCCAATCGATTTCAGTTACAGGCGATCTTTACTTGGCGATCGGTAGAACTAGACTTGCTGATTTTGCCCTAAATAGTGCCCCCTTACCTGAGGCCATGCGATTAGTGGGTTCTTGGGTTTTGGATTCAGGCTTTAGAGGTTATCCCTATGTTTACTGGGCACAGATATATCGTTCCTCGCTTTTCATACTCATCGGTTATCTTATTCCAGCTATAGCCTTTTTTCCTGTGATTTTTAAAAAGGGAAAAAATGTTCTTTTTTTTAGCCTATTTTTACTGGGTGCTCTTGTGCTTATGAGTGGTAGTCAACCACCTTTTGGTCCACTTAACTTATTTTTAACCCATATTCCCTTGATGCTTGAAGTTTTCAATCTTCCCAACATACTTTTTGGTATATACTCCGTTGTTGCGTATGCGGTTCTTTTTGGTTTAGGTACCATAATGTTTACCTATTATGTGGGTAAAAAGTTACCTCTGCGCTTGCCTCAGAAGTTAAGAGTAGGCCTGAAATATGTGTTTGCAGGAACCGTTATCTTTCTTGTAATAGGTCTCTATGGATTTCCTCTATGGACTGGTGCGGTAGCTTATCCGGGAAATGCTCTATTGTCCTCAAGTAATTACCAGATACCTAATTATTACCATGAGGCCTCGTTATGGCTCTCATCTGATAAAGAAGAAGGTGATTTTAGAATTTTTCCTGTGCCCTACTCAAAAGCTGGATATGTTGCTTATGTTTGGCCGTCCGGTGGGTACCAAGGTCCAGATTTAACTGAATCGTTACTTGGTAAACCGCTTATAGCCGAACCAATAAATGGTAACTTGAGTTTATCTATTGCAACCTCAATCGTTTCCAACTCTACCGATAATGTAGCACACATTTTAGCATTTATGAATGTTAAATACATTGTATTGCACAATGATGTCAACTGGAAATTAATAGATAATTATAATGAACAAATTATGTATTCATACATTGCCGCCACTCAAAAAAATTTGACTAACACCCTAAATTCAATGGCTGGTTTTAGCTATTGTCGATCCTTTGGCCAACTTGACTTTTACCTAAACAACTATTGGACGCCCATGAAAGTTTATGCAACCTCAAATGCCATTTACTGTGAAGACTCTGAGCACCTCCCAGAAATCTCAGAACTCAATCAATTTACTCCTCATGAAGTGGTTATTTTACCTAACAACCAATTCAATATCGAACAAACCCTCCATCTCCCAACAAACTCATCTATATCTGATCTTGACTTGCTTTCTAACAAAACAACCCCAGTTTTGCTTACCTATGAAAAACTTAATCCAACACTATACAACATTGAGGTTGACACTTCAAAGCCCTTCTTTTTAGTTTTTAGCGATTCGTATGATGAGGGTTGGGTTGCAACAGTGGATGGACACAAACTTTCTGACAAGTATCACTTTAATGCCAACGGATTTGCCAATGGTTGGTACATCAATAAAACCGGTACCTACACCATAGTTTTAGAATTCCAACCGCAAAAATTATTCTACACCGGCTCCGCCATATCACTAACTACCATACTTATATGCACCCTATATCTTGGACGAAATAAAATCAAAAAACAACTAGAAAAAAGCTCCTTAAAAAAAGCTATCCTCTAAACATCGAACATTTAGTCCTTTGGTTAATGAGTATTCTATGCTTGATTTCTCTATCTGGGATAGTCAACTGGTTTGAGGTTGTTGTGTGATTTTTATTTGTTATTTTGTGAACCATGTGATTGTTTTTTTAAGTCCTTCTTGTAATTCAATTTTGGGTTTCCATCCAACAATTTTTTCTAGTTTGGTGGTATCGGGGCAACGTCGCTTTGGGTCATCTTTAGGTAAGGGCTGAAATGTGATGGGTGATTTGCTTTGGGTTATTTCTTTAATTTTTTGTGCTAACTCGTGTATGGTGATTTCTTGTGTGTTGCCCACATTTACTACCTCTCCTTTGGCATTGGGGTTTGTAGCTAGCAAAAGGAGTCCTGTTATGGTGTCGGAGATATAGCAGAAGGATCGTGTTTGTTTTCCGTCGCCATAAACTGTTATGTCTTGTTTTGCTAATGCTTGGGCAATGAAACGTGATAGGGCTCGACCATATAATCCGTCTTCACGCAAACGTGGTCCATAGGAGTTAAAGATTCTTGGAATTTTAACATCTAAATTATACTGTTTGTTGTATGCTACAAGTAATGCCTCTGCGAATCGTTTTCCTTCATCGTAACATGACCTGGGACCAATTGGATTAACGTTTCCCCAATAGGTTTCAGGGGTGGGAATTATTTTTGTGTCACCATAGGTTTCTGAGGTCGAGGAAAAGAGCAGGGTGGCATCATTTTTTCTGGCAAGCTCCGCCATGACAAATGTCCCTGTAGCGCTGGTCTGCAGTGTTTGGATTGGATGAGTTTGGTACTCATCTGGTGATGCATGGCCTGCCATGTGGATGATAAAATCAAATTTTTCGTCGCTTCTAAAAGTGCAGACATCGGTTTGGATAAATTTGATTTGGGCTTGTTTAATGAGATGTTCTATGTTTTCTATTCTGCCGGTTGATAAATCATCAACAACGGTCACCTGCGCGCCGAAATCGGTGACAAGGTCGCATATCCAGCTGCCTATAAAGCCTGCACCGCCGGTAACGAGAACTTTTTTGCTTGTAAAAATCTCACCGTTTAGGTTTTTCTTTATGTTTTCAAGGTCCTGGCGTATAATATCATCCATCATGTTGTTTGTTTCCTGCAGAATTGTTTATACGATAACTCTAGGGCTTCCCAGTATCTCTCTGGACTGCCAATATCTAAATGCTTATAGTTGTCATCTAATTTTACGGCGTATACTCTCATGTTCCACTCGATTAACTTTTGGATGGCATCGGTTAGTTGTATTTCGCCGTGTTTTCCCGGGGTTGTGGCTTTTAGGGCTTTGAAGATGATGGGGTGGAAAACATACATGGCCATTATTGCCAGATTTGTTTTAGGTTTCTCGGGTTTTTCAACAACATTTTTTACTTGTATGATCCCGGGTTCTATTTCTTTGCCCTCCACAATGCCGTATTGTTTGGGGTCCTTGATTTCTATGACAAGAAAGATTGCATCGGCATTAAACCGCTCAAAGCTGTCAAGCAGTTTTTTTACATAGTCCATATTTTTTGATATAATACAACTATCACCAGCATGAACAAGGCAGCTTTCATTTTGGATAAAGGGTTGAGCCATCAAGACCGCGTTTCCAAAGCCTTTGGGTTCAGGCTGGTTAACCCACATAATAGTTGAGCTATCAAGCATAGCATAAAAACTCTCTAGATCTGAGGCTTGTCCGTTTTTGCCCGATTCTTCAAGGGTTTGTATGCACTCATTGTCAGGGGTAAAGTGGTCTTCTATGCTGCGTTTGCCTCTGCCGACTACAAAACAGAACTCTCTAAGACCTGCATCCTGTAGTTGCTCAAAGACTAACTGTACTACTGGTTTGACAATCAGATCGCCATGGGGAGTGTTGGAGAAAATGGGCAACATCTCTTTTGGTTGTTCTTTGGTGGCTGGGAACAATCTGGTTCCTAGACCCGCAGCTGGAATAATTACCTTATAAACCATACACTTCCCCTTTTCTCTTTGTTGTGTTAACTATATATATTTAGCCCGATCACCTACCATCTGTTGCTGACTGAGGTTTTAGGTTTGTATAAGCGACCAACCATTTCTGTTATCGGTGTTGGATATGTTGGTTTATGTACTGCGATAAGTCTGGCAAGCAGAGGCTATAGTGTTGTTGCCTCTGATATAGACGCAGAAAAAATCAATAAAATAAATCATGGTATTCCTCCATTCTTTGAGCCGGGTCTTGAAGAAAAACTCTCTGAATGTATCCAAAAAGGTACCCTAAAAGGGTTAGTTAACCAAACCGATACGGCAATACTGGAAACCGACTATACCTATGTGGCTGTAGGAACCCCAAGCAAGCCCGATGGCAACATAGATCTCACCTACATAAACTCTGCCGTTACCACTATCGGCAAAACGCTCAAACAAAAAAACGATTATCACCTAATAATAATCAAAAGTACCGTTGTGCCCGGAACAACCCAAAATGTCATATTGCCCCTTCTCGAGTTGGAATCAGCCAAGAAATGCTCTGTGGATTTTGGGTTATGCATGAACCCCGAGTTTTTGCGCCAAGGCTCAGCATTCCACGATACCCTACATGCCGATCGCATAATTATTGGCTCAGTTGACCCACAAGCTAGCCGCTGTCTTGAAACGCTCTACCAAGACGTCTATAGACCCAAGGTGCCTCCTATACTGCAAACTAGCCTCTCAACGGCTGAACTTATCAAGTATGCCAGCAACGCCATGCTAGCAACCAAAATAAGCTTCATAAATACCATCGCCAATATCTGCGAAAAAATCCCCGGTGCAGATATCCAAGTTGTAGCACAGGCTATGGGTTTAGACCAGCGCATCGGTTCACAATTTTTAGATGCCGGTTTAGGATATGGCGGTTCATGTTTTCCTAAAGACCTAAAAGCATTGCTTGCTTGTTCCAACGCGGCTGGTTACACGCCTGAGCTTTTGGATGCAACTGAAAAAGTTAACAAAAAACAACCCTTTAGAGCCGTAGAGTTTTGCAGACAACACATAGGTACCCTTAGCGGTAAACAAATCGCTATTTTAGGTTTGGCGTTTAAGCCCAATACCGATGATTTACGCGAAGCGCAAGCTATCCCCCTTATTAATCAGCTGTTGGCGGAGGGTGCCTGTGTTGTTGCGTATGATCCAGTTGCATTGTCGATGGCTAAGCTTATTTTCAAAGATTCTATTTGCTATGCCTCTTCTGCTGTAGAATGTCTGAGAGATGCTGATTGTTGTATTCTTGTGACCGAGTGGCCTGAATTTAAAACGTTAACTCCTGACTTTTTTAAGGCTAATATGAAACAACCCATACTAATCGATGGCAGACGCATCTATGACCCTCAAAAATTTAGCAAAACACTGAAATTTTCCGCTATCGGTTTAGGACAATAACCTCATATGCTCACTTTATCTGCCAACCAAGCCACTGTCTCCGCTCATAGCACTTCACACGACTGATAGTATCCGTATGCAATCATTGATTAGTTGCTTAGGTTTTGTTAGTTGTTGTTTGGTGGCTTTTTTGGGTTGTTGCCGTAATCTTTGTTGTTCCCTGATTTTGTTTTTTTGAAAACCAAAAGCGATAAACATTACCTTAACACCAACATTAAACTTAACTTAAAACTGTACTTGAGGATGAGCGATGAGTAAGGCTGCTGATATGGCAAAGGTTTCGGCTAAAGGCGGTTTCCATATGCTTTGGGGCCTTGTTATATCTACGGTTATCTCCTCTGTTGGTACTATTATTATCGGTAGGTTGTTGGGTGCAGATAATTGGGGTCTCTACACCATCGCCATTGCTGCACCTACTATGATTGCAACCTTTAGAGACTGGGGTGTGAACACTGCGATGGTTCGATATACTGCCCAGTACAATAGTGAAAATCAAGTTTCTAAGATAAGAAGTGTCTTTGTTGCGGGCCTTATCTTTGAGCTTGTTTTAGGTTTAGCGCTCTCGATTGCATCTATTGCACTTTCAGGTTTTCTTGCAAATGCATATCAACGCCCAGAAATAGTCCACTTAATCCAAATAGCTTCTATATTTGTGCTAAGTGGTGCAATGATGTCTGCTGCAGGTGCAGCCTTCACTGGTATGGAACGATTACACCTTAACAGTATCATGTTAATTGTTCAATCCATAGTTAAGACCGGTCTGATATTGGCTCTTGTGATTTTGGGTTTCGGTACTTTGGGTGCAATAACTGGCTTTTCTATAGCAGTTCTAGTTGCAGGTATAACTGGCGTTTTGCTTATGTATCTAATGTACACCTCGTTGCCTAAGCCTGAGGATGGCAAATTAGCCATAGGTGCAACGATAAAAACCCTGCTTGGGTACGGTTTACCGCTTTCTATAGGCACCATGCTGGTTAGTTTACTTGGTTTTTTCTATTCTCTTATTATGCCTATTTTTGTTATTGACAATAGCATTATTGGTAATTATTCTCTTGCACAAACCTTTGTTGTTTTAATTACATTCTTTGCCTCACCTGTGACAACTATGCTTTTCCCTGCCTTCTCAAAGCTTGATTACCGGACCAATTCTGCTGATCTGAAAAATGTTTTTCAATATTCTGTAAAGTATGCTGCACTCATAGTTGTGCCTGTTACTTTTTTGGTCATGTCTCTTGCTGAACCCGCGATCCATACCCTATTTCCTGAGGGTTTCTCACAGGCACCTTTCTTCCTTATGTTATTATCAATAAGTTATCTGCTTACTGCTTTTGGTAATTTGAGTGCGGCTAATCTTATAAATAGTCAAGGCGACACAAAATACAGCCTTAAACTCTCGATTCTTCAAACAGCCATCGGTTTCCCATTGGGGTTTGTGCTGATTTCCCAATTTGGTATTATCGGTTTAATTATTAGCTCCCTTACAGTTGTCCTTCCCGGATTAGTTTTGAGTTTAAACTTTATAAAGAAACGCTACGGAGTCTCAGTAGCTTGGGGCGCATCTGCAAAGATTCTGATCTCATCTGCACTTACCGGGGTCTTAACTTACCTCTTGGTCACTTGGCTACCCTTTATCAGCGTAATTCGCCTGGCGATAGGTGTAGTGGCATTTGTGGGTATTTTTATACTGATTGCAGTTTTCACCCGAACCATAACCCGAACCGACTTGGAAAACATCCGAACAATCGTGGGTGGTCTGGGTCCATTGCGTAAACCTCTAAACATTGTGCTTGGTATACTAGAAAAGCTCATGCCGAAAGCTTGAAAGTAATTAATGAAACGGTAATGTAGCTGTGCAATTGCCCCTCTACGGCTTCTGGTGTTTTTATGATGTTTACGGAAAAGCGAAATGCTATAGCTCATTTTTACTTATGCAATGGATCATGTGGATCATGCTTTTTGGCCTTCTAGACAATCGTTACTAAGTGTGATCCTCAATTTAGCCTATCGGATCAACCCATTTGGAAATATCGGTATCTGGAAAGAATTAAATACGTCTTTGTGTTCCGATTATTGACTGGTGTTTTTTATGGTCACTATAAAGGGAATGCTTCGAACGTTGTCTATGGTCAAAAATCCAGTTACTCTTATTAATCTAAAACTGAGGAAAAAATCAGTTAACATTACTTTTCCAAATGGCGATGCTTTTCAAGTGACCTGGTCACAGTTTAGATCGTTTAGAGATTGCTACACATTTGTAAAAAATTGTCAGATACAGCAGATAAACGATGACGCTTTCAAAATCACCACCGATAAGTATCAATTGATTGGTTGCCGTGTACTGATAGATGTCGTGACCGAGCTGGAGTCAGGCTTCTATGGCTATGATTATCGGGGTAAAGTTGTTCTTGATGTTGGCGGTTTTGAAGGCGAGTCCGCTGTTTTTTTCTGGTCAAGGGGCGCAAAAAAAGTTGTGGTCTATGAACCGGTACTTGAGCATCATCCCGTTATCTGTGAAAATATTCGTTTGAATAAAGTAAATGCTGAGGTTCACTCTGAAGGTATAGGTGATAGTGATGGTGAGCGGGTTGTTGCTTACGTTGAAATTGATTTGGGGTTTGGTCTTGGAACCGGGGGGTCCAATAAGTTGACTATTAGGCTCAAAGAGGTTTCAAAGGTTATTGCTGAAAGTGGCGGGGATATTGCAAAGTTTGACTGTGAAGGTGCTGAACTGTCTTTGCTCACAGTGCCTAAAGAAACGCTCAGAACACTAGAATATGTGATGGTTGAATTTCACACGCCTCAAATCAGAAAACAGCTCATTGAGAAATTTAACAGTTCAGGCTTTACTGTGAGCAGAGATATTGACAGAGGCAACAAAGATGGTATATCGGTAATGCATTTTAAAAGGAAACCAGATGCTTGATTAGTTGATTTAAATTCTCAAAATTTTTAATTATTAGGTTCTGTTTGACTTTCCGAATTTGTGTTTTAATGTCCAGTTAACTTAACATGTGTGAACTGTGTTTGTAGTGGTTATTTCTGTTTTTGAGTAGGGTGAATTGTTTTATCCTCTGAGTGGGGTTGTGTTATGTTAAAATTAACAATAGCCGTTCGTTATGCGGTGGGTTGTGTTTGAAGTTGGTGGTGATTATTTGTATTTTTTATATGGGTGCTAGTTTTTTTCTAAAACTTTGTTTTTATCCATTTTATAGAATATTTGTTTAATGGCTGTGGGTGGGTGTGGGATACTTGTGAAAAAGCTTAAAGAGGTGCTATTGGGCTTATGTATTCAATAAACCCTTGGAGAAGTCTTGGATAGAGGCGATGGTTTTTGAGAGATGACTTAGTGTTTCGAGACAAAGTGGTTTTAGGCATCAAAAATGTTGCTTCGTGGGCTCCCAAGTTGGGGTTAATGAAAAAACCCCGGTATCACAAAGACGGGGTCACGTTTCTTGTGGCAGTTAAAGATGAGGAAAGATGGATCAAACCCTGTATCCAATCAATCCAAGACGTCGCAGATGAAATCATCGTCGTAGATAGCTCTGTTGAGGACAACACAACAAAAATTGTCGAATCTCTAGTAGTAAGTAACCCCAAAATTAAGCACATAAAATTCTACTGGGGAGGGGCAAACGCTTTTGCTCTCTCACTCCACATCGGTCTATCAAGTGCCAATTATAAATGGCTCTTTAAATGGGACAGCGATCTTGTTGCCAAAAGTCCCCAAGCAATACAGGAATGGATAAACCGACTAAAATACCTCGACCCAAACCGTTACTACGTAATCGACATACCCCGCATCAACTTAGAGGGTGATCTTGAACATCAATCTCGTACATTGCCCTTTGGTGCCTATGAGGGGCGTCTCTTTACTTGGAGTCCAGAACTACGCTGGGCCCTAAAAGACAACTATTACGAGCAAATCTCAGGAGACAGCATCTGGGGTCATCGCTTCCCACCTTGGTTTAACAACCTGAGATGGCATGAACCCTACGTTTTTCACTGCAACATAAAAAGCCCCAAACGCTCCCTGACACGGCGATACTGGGGTGACTACATGGTACATAAAGAAACCCGTTTCGCAGACTTGGAGGAGTACACTGCATATAGAGTTCGTCAAGATTTGGGGCTAAGCGTAGAAGAAGCCATTAAAGAAATGACAAAGGTGATTGAAAAAGATATGATGCCCTACGATAGAGCTCGTTTTGGCGAATTACCTGAGCTTTTAAAAAATAGTTCAGCTATCGTTTAGCTTCGTTTTCATAACTAACTAAAGAGTGCCACGGTAGATAGTTAAGCCTTTTTTCACTTATCGGTTCCAAGATCTCCTTAGGGATGTTCCACACATTTTTACATAATTTCTATCCTATTCGAAGTAATAACCTAAACCAAGCGGTCGATACAGAAAATCCTGTTTGTCTGACTTAGAAAGCGATATGTGCTCTGTTTTTGGTTCGCTAATTAGTTTACTTTTGCAGTTTGTTTTATTAAGTAAGTTATAATACTTGGTTTTCCTCTTAACCTTTAAGGTTGATATGAAGGCTCTTGTGCTCAGCGGCGGCAAAGGCACGCGGCTTCGTCCCCTGACTTTTACTTGTGCTAAACAGCTTATTCCTGTAGCAAACAAACCTATTTTGGGTTATGTTCTTGATCAGGTGGCTGCAACATCTATTACAGAAGTGGGCATTATCACAGCACCTGAAACGGGTCACTTTGTTGAGGCCTATGTTGCTGATGGTTCAAGTTGGAACCTTGATGTGCAATATATTCCTCAGCAACCCTTGGGTTTGGCACATGCAGTAAAAACTGCTAAGGAGTTTTTGGGGTCTGATCCTTTTGTTATGTGCTTAGGCGATAACATAACCGGCCAGGGTTTGGCTGGATTTATTGAAAAATTTATTGCCGAAGGATTGGATGCATTAATTATCCTCAAAGAAGTAGAGACCCCCTCTAGTTTTGGTATCGCACAGCTCGATAAGGTGGGTAATATTGTTCAGCTTGTAGAGAAACCTAAAATTCCCATGGGTAATTTAGCCATTATTGGTACGTATTTGTTCTCAAGTCGGATTCATGAGGCTATTGAGCGTATTGTGCCGTCGTGGCGTGGCGAACTTGAAATTACTGATGCGATCCAAGAAATGATACACATGGGCTTTACGGTGAAGGCAGAGCTTCTTGATTCTTGGTGGCTTGATACAGGCAAAAAAGATGATATCTTGTCTGCTAATGCCATAATTCTAGATGAATGTGTTTCATATGATGTTAAGGGCAAGGTTGTTGACAGTACTCTTGTTGGTCGTGTACGGGTTGAAGCTGATACTGAGATCATAAATAGTGTTGTTCGGGGGCCCTGTGTAATTGGCAAAAATGTTTTGGTTGAGGGCTCCTTTATTGGGCCCTACACAAGCATTGGCGACAACTCTAAGATCTGTAATTCCAATCTTGAATACTGTGTGGTACATGATGGTGTTACAATACAAGATGTGGAACGGCTCGAGGATAGTTTAATTGGAAAAAATGCGAAAGTAACCCGAAACCCGCGTAATCGGACTTTAAAATTGCATGTAGGTGACTACTCTGAGCTTGAAGTATAGCGGGTTAATGGGAAGTGTTATAAGCACTCCTTGTCGCTATGTTATGCGTAGGTGAGACGATGTTAGAGGGGATGCGCATTAAGCCTATAAAACGCTTAGTCGATGAGCGGGGTTTCTTTAGTGAGGTCATGCGCCATGACTGGGGCGATCTCTTTGGAGATGATGTGGTTGTGCAGATAAATCATTCTTTTAGTTACCCTGACATTATCCGAGCTTGGCATCGTCACCTTCGAGGTCAAGTGGATTACTTTTTGGTTTTGAGGGGTTCGATTAAGCTCTGTGCGTTTGATGAGCAAACTCTTGAGCTTACCGAAATCGTTTCTAGCGGCACCGAGTTACAGGTGGTTAGGGTGCCGGGGCATTATTGGCATGGGTTTAAAGCCCTTGGCACCGAGTCAACGATGCTTGTGTACTATACCACTAAACTCTATGATGTTGCTGATCCTGACGAGGAGCGGCGGGTTTGGAATGATCCAACACTCATTCCCCAAAGCATAAACGGCAAAAAATCTGATGAACGTGTTGGTAAAAGCTGGGATTGGAATAGTGTCCCTCATAGGTGATTATGATGAAAGTTTTAGTGACTGGTGGTTTAGGTTTTATCGGAAGCAACTTCTGCCGCTACATGCTTGCAGCATACCCTGAATGTGAATTGATAAATGTAGACAAAGTCGGCATAGGCGCAAACCCGGCCAACCTGCAGATGATAGAGAACAATAAACGTTACACCTTTATCAAAGGCGATATCTGCAACCCGCAGCTAATCAACCGATTAGTCCATCAAGTTGATGCAGTTGTAAACATTGCTGCTGAAACCCATGTTGATAGAAGCATAACCGACCCCAACGTGTTTTTACAAAACAACACTGTGGGAACCTTTACAATTCTTGAAGCTATCAAACGCCATAACCACAAAGCCCGCTTTGTGCAGGTATCAACCGATGAGGTTTATGGCGAAGCCTTGGAGGGCTCTTTTACAGAGAATACCCCGCCTAAACCCTCCAACCCATACTCAGCCTCCAAAGCCGCGGCGGATATGTTTGTGCTATCTTACTGCAAAACCTATGGTTTGAAAGCCTCCATTACTCGATGCACTAACAATTTTGGCCCCTACCAGCTTCCCGAAAAACTCATACCAAAAATCATCATACGAGCCCTGCGTGATCTGAAGCTTCCCATCTATGGCAAAGGCACAAACATTCGCGATTGGATACATGTTACAGATCACTGCAAAGCCGTTGGTATGGTGCTTGAGAAAGGTAAACCCGGTGAAATCTACAATATATCAGCCGGTAACGAAGCTACCAACCTTGAAATAGTAAAAAAAATCCTTACCTCTATCAAAAAACCCGAGAGCCTGCTAACCTTTGTAGATGACCGACCGGGGCATGATGTCCGCTACAGCCTAGATTCCAAAAAAATCCGCGACGAACTAGGCTGGAAACCTACTGAAATCTTTGAAGATGCTCTGAACTCAACAGTGGAGTGGTATGTTGGAAATGAGCCGTGGTGGACTCCCTTTGCTACCGATGCAATCCTACACCCCACACCTTGGAAACGGGGGAATCTGAATTGAAACTCTTAATCACCGGCGCAAATGGACTGTTTGGCTCCAAATTAGCCCAGATGGCCCTTGAGAGAGGCATTGAGGTCTACTCCTCAGATCTTGAAGCCCAATCACCTTATGGCACTCCTCTTAAACTAGATGTCTCAAACAAAACCCAAGTTGACGCAGTATTTGAGCGCATAAAACCCGATGTAGTGGTTCATGCCGCTGCACTAACTGATGTAGATAAGTGTGAACTAAACAAAGGGTTTGCTTGGAAAGTTAACGTAGATGGAACCATGCACATACGCGAAGCATCCGAGCGTGAAGAAGCCTTCCTAGTTTACTTATCCACCGACTATGTGTTTAGCGGTGAGAAAGGTTGCTACGTAGAATCTGATGCAGCGGATCCTCAAAACTACTATGGCCTAACTAAACTAATCGCTGAGGAAATTGTTCAAACCCTCCCAGAATTTTTCATCGTCCGACCCAGCGTAATCTATGGCGCTACTCCCGCCGCAGGCAAAACCAATTTTGCCCTCTGGCTCATTGAAACACTGCGCAAAGGCGAACGCGTCCGAATCGTTAAAGACCAATGGAACACGCCTACCCTAAACACCAATCTTGCCGAGATGGTTCTAGAGGCTGCTGATCGCCGTTTGGTTGGACTCTATCATCTGTGTGGTGCCACAAAAGTCACCCGCTTAGAATTTGCTAAAGCAATCGCTACTGCTTTTGGTTTAGATACAGGACTAATCGATAAGGTTGCGTCTTCACAGCTTTCCTGGCTTGCTAAACGTCCCATAGATTCTTCACTTGACACCTCCTTAGCACAACGCGTTCTCAAATCCAAACCCTTACCCCTAGAGGCTGCTCTTGCCCAATTAAAAATCGAGTTAACCCAAACATAACTTGGCTAGCGTAACTGTTATGTAGCAATGTGCTTTTTGCATGTTAGAATGATGAACCAATCCAGCATCAAGCAGATTGCACGGCAACGGATCGAAATATTGTTTGGGCAAGCTAAAAAGGTCGCGCCCTCAAATCCTACGTTAGCGGCTGTGTATGTAGCGTCTGCACGGCGGATTGCGATGGCGGCTCGAATTCGTTTGCCGCTAGAGTTTCGGCGTGAGACTTGCCGGGAATGCAATGCCCTGTTTAGATATGGAGTTAACTGCCGAGTTAGAGTAAAACAAAAAAGGGAGCCTCACGTGGTAGTAACATGTTTAAACTGCGGGAATTACACTCGCTATATGTTAAGAAAAAAGGTGCGCAAAGCAATTGATCAAGATAACATCAAAAATGAAGCGCCATGTTAAGCACGTTCTAAAAGATGAAAACCCAACGATTTGGGTGGGCAAGGATGGTTTATCGGCGCAATCGATAAGCGAAATTGAGAAGCAACTACAGAGAAACAAGATGGTTAAGGTGCGGATTTTGCCAGCGGCACTCAAAGAGTTGACTACCGCTGAAGACATCGCCAATAAAGCTGCAAAAGAAACAGAGTCTGCGTTGGTAGAAGTCAGAGGCCATGTGTTTATCCTGTTTAGAAAACGCAGAGCCGCTGAACCCGAGCCGCCTGCACCCTAATTTATTTAACCTATAAATATCCCCACGTTTTCTTCTTTAGTGCAATACTTGTTTTAGTTAATTAATTAGTTAGGTGACTTGTTTTGGGTCTTAGTGAATCTATAAAACGTGATCATGATATATACCGCAGGTTTTTTACTAAAATGTCAAAGACAACCCCAAAGGATGGGCCGATGCGAGAAATTGCTCTCAAAGAGGTTATGCAAAATATCTATACACATCACAAAGCAGAAGAGCTGACAATTTTTCCTAAGATGATGCAGATACCTGAGTTGCGGGGACTAGCCTTTGAGCTTGAAGTGGAACATGCCGATATGAAACAACTCTTTGAAACCCTAAAAACGGAACGTACCGACACAGAAATCTGGAAATACAAACTCATCCCCATATACGATATCATGCATGCCCATTGGTTAAAAGAAGAGGAAACTTTAACGCCATTTGGATTGGACTATTTTTCTGAAGCTGACTGGACACAACTAGGCCAACACTTTGATGAGATAGTGCATAAAAGTTAAGCTATAGGTTGTTCTGTGAATTTATTTATACTTTAACCAGTTAACAACGTTAGGATCAGCATGAAGTTTTTAATTATACAGAAGGTAAAACGTGATGTGCCCCTTGAGCGTTGGGCAAAACTGTTGCCTTTACAGTTTAAATATTTTGAGAGTCTTGAGAAAGAAAAAAGCCTCGATCTCACCTATCATCTTATTGGACATCAGGGTAGTATGCTCATAGTTAATGCTGAATCTGATGAAAAACTCAGCCGTATCATCGGACAGGACCCTCTTTTCTTTGAATGTGACCGTCAAATCTATCCTTTAGCTGCACGGCAAGCGCACGAAAAACAAATTCTCGAGCTCTTAAAACAACCCGTAGAACTGGGCATGTAACGCTAAACAAAAAAATAAAAAGGGAAGACGGCTTGCGCCGCCTCTAAAGAGACACTATTTTATAGACTTCTTATGGTTTGTATGGTGGAAGTGCTTGTACACCAGCGGTAACAGTGACTGAAGTCATTGTGCGTAATGTAGGCAATCCAGCCGCTGTGATTGTGTAGTAGTATTGACCTGTTTTGAGTAGCTCAGTTGAGCCTGTGGAGTGTCTTGAAATCTCAACTGGTTCGCAAGCGCGAATTGTACATGCTTCGTCGGAGTATACGTTGAGGATGATGGTTTCTGGTGTTTTGTCAGTGTTGGCGTAGCCTGTGAGTCCACCGAGGTGTAGATAGACATATACTGGTTTGTTGGTGTCTACCCAGGGTGCTTTGAAGGTAAATGAGTGTCCGTTGCCGAGGCTGAATTGTTGTTGGCCGGGTGCTGATGTCCAGATTGGTGTTAGGTAGTCTATTGTCTTTTTGCTGTTTCCAGGGTCGGGTATGCTATAGACATTGGCTGGGGTTTTTTTGATATCGTTGGCGTTTTTTGCGTTGAGTATGAATGTGTTTGAGATTGAGAGTTGTGCGCTGCTGCCTATTAGTTCGTCGCTAAAGGTTAGAGTGTATTCTTGTGTGTTTGGGTTGTATTCGATTGTGTATTCGCCGACTTTTGCTAGGTTGTTGCCGTTTATTAGTTCAAATGTGCCGCCGATGCCGTTGGAGAATTCGTTGAATTGGAACCAGTTGCCTTTTGTGCCGAGTTTTTGGTCAAGGTTGTGTGCTTGTTTTTCTCGGGCAACTATATTTTCAGATGAGTAGCCGCCTGTTATTGAGTCTTTGATGTTGACTTTTGTGCCTACGTCATAGCTGAGTGTGATGCTGCCGTATTGTTGTACTTTGTTGTCAAATGTGACATCTTCACCGTAAACGGGCACTAGTTGTGGCTGGCATGTTTTAAATTCGTGGTTGGGGTTTTCACAGACCATATAGACGAGGTCGACTATTCTGCCGCCTTCTTGTTCATCGAAGTGATCAAGCACATCTAGTATGGAGTAAATGTTTGCGTCTGATACATCACCGAGCATGCCGTAGTCAATGTCTGCGGTGTCGATGGATTCGAGCAGGACCCATGTGACTATTTGGGTGATGATTCTGTTGTCGTTGTTGTTTAGGTCGCCATAGTTGGTTTCGATGTAGTTGTAGGCAAGGACGAAGTCGCCATATTTGTCTGGTAGTACGGTGCCTAATTTTGATGCAACCATGTAGCCGCTACAGTCTATGCCGCTTTGGCCTGCAAAGTTTTGGGAGCCACCGTGTGCGCAGAAGGATGGGTATGTGGTTCCGGTTTTGGTGTTTGTGACGCCGATGGGGAATATGATGCCGCCCATGTTGAGGTTGCCATGGTTTAGTGTTGCGAGTGTGTTGCCCCAGCCGTTTTGGATGGTGTAGAATGCGTCGTAGTCGAAGTCGCTAAAGATGTGGCCTGTTTCGGTGTTGCGTATGTGGAAGTATAGTGGTGCATTAGCCTCTTTGAAGACTGCTTTTGCTTCTGGTGTGATGAGTGTTTCGACTACTGCATAGTAGCCTGATTCTAGTTTGCCTATTGCGAAGTCTATATATCCGTCGACTGAGATGCCTCTGACGGTTGCAATGGGTGCTGTTTCATCATAGCTGCCGTCGTCTTCGTTTGCTTTGTAGAGTGCGAATTGTACACCTAGGCGGATTGCGCGTGCTTCTTCATCTGTGTAGCTGTTGAGCCAGGTTTTAAATGCGATGCCGTCTACGGTTTTCTCTATTCGCAGTTCACCGTATTGGGTGGTGGGTGTTTTGTATAATGGGACCAGTTGTGGCTGGCAGTATTCAAAGTCATGTTCATGGTTTTCGCATGTCAAGTAGGCTACGTCTACGATTTTGCCTTCTCCTACGTATTTCTCCTCAATAGCATCTATAGCATCTCTGACGAGTTGTTGTTGTTCATTATTGAGGCTTGTTGTACTGAATGCGTCACTTTTGACATTAATGGCGCCTAATATGGCCCACATGACTGTTTGTGTTATGACTCTGTTGTTGCCTTCGTTTAGGTTGCCTAGGTGGTCTTCGATGTAGTTGAGGGCGTAGACGAAATCGTCTGTATTTATGCCTTCGATGAAGTCGGTGGATGTCATGTAGCCGCTGCAGCCAAGGGTGTTGTCGCCTGCAAAGTTTTTGGAGCCGGCATGAGCGCAGAATGATGCGAACTCTTCGTTTGTGTATGTGTTGGTTACGGCGATATAGAAGAATTCTCCCCCGCCGTTAAGGCCTGGATAGTTTAGTCTGTCAGGGGTACACCAGGGTCCAGTGTAACCTTTGACGATAGCATACAGAACATCTTCGCCGCCAGCATAGAACTGGTGTGCGGTAGGTTCTGTATATGTGGACGCCGCGTTTGCTTTTAGGGGCATTACTGCAAAACAACCTATAACAAGCGCAAACATAATTATGGCCGCTAAGCCTTTTTGTGTTTTGCTTTTCATTTATATTCACCTGAAAGCTTGATTCTTATCAATCAAACTATCAAACGAGATAATTGTCTGAAATCTATTTAAATGACATTTCATATATGTAACATTTGAAAAAATGATATATTGGGGTTTAAGGAATATCTTACCTCAAGATATATCTAAAAAGACACTCAAAATAGGGCATATGATATAGCAAACTACAAACGGGCCCGTTAAAACAAGCACCTAAAGAACTTGTGCATATAGAAGTTAAAAAATGAAAAAATCGGAGTTGATAGTTTGTTTATGTTTATCGTTCTGTTGTGTTGTCTTCTGGTGGAACCAAAACTGCTGCTGCAACTGTTGTAGTCCACAAACCGTTCTTATCGCCTGCTGCTGACTGAGTGGTATTTGCTGTCTTTATAATCAAACCCGTAGTCTTAAAGAGCTGTTTGCGTTCATCCCAAGCCGTCTCGGGATCAAACTGGATACCCATAGTAGTTGCAAGCATGGTGGCTGCAAGATCCTCCGCATAGTCACCTGCGGTTTCATCTGTCTGTCCATAGCTGTGGTGCTCAGATAGATAGCCATATTGATTTTTTCCTGAGGGGATGGCAACACCTACCGATGAGGCGACCAGCCGGTGGGGTTCATTGGTTGCATTGCGGGCGATGACAACAAAAGTAATCTCTCCGGGATGAATCATCTTTAGGCCTTTTTCACGTGTAACCAGCTCACATCCAGGCGGAACAATACTAGATACGCTGACTAGATTACACATTTGTATGCCTGCGTCTCGGAGAGCTAACTCAAATGATTGGAGTTGTTCTTTGTGTTTGCCGACTCCCTTTGTAAAAAAGAAGTATTTTGGTATCATCTTATGTATCAGAAAATATGGATTGCAGAATGCATTTATTAGGCTTTTGTTTAAAGAATTAACACTACCCCAAAAAACACATACACTGAGGCAACAAATGACAACCTCATATAGCGTATTTAGAGACGAATCCAAACTGGATATAAACTATATCCCATCAAAGCTGCCGCACCGCGAAAAAGAACAGCGCCTCTTGAGCGAATTCTTCAATTTCATAATACAGTGTCCCACACAAATGACTCAACGTGTCATCCTAACCGGTGATGTGGGCACCGGCAAAACCGCACTTGCCCAAACCTTTGGGGCAGATCTCACAAGTCAAACCAAACGAAAAAACCTCAAATTCCATTACGTCCACATCAACTGCCGCGAATTCCGCGGAAGTCTTCAACCGATTCTGCACAAAATCGTTACCGCGTTTCGCCCCACCTATCCCGCCCGGGGATATGCCGCTGATGAAATCCTCGCCACCTTAATGCAGGTACTTGATGAAGAAGAAACCACCCTAATAGTTACCCTAGACGAATTTGACAGTCTTATCGAAAAAGAAGGCTCCGATGCCGTCTATAAACTCACCCGAATACATGAAACCCGCCAAGGCCAACCCCAGCGGCTCTCATTTATCTTTATCATGCGTGACCTAAACGCCATCGAACACCTCGACGACAGCGCAAAGAGCACACTGCAACGAAACATCATTCGCCTACAACGCTATGGCAAACCCCAGCTTATCGACATCTTAAACGACCGTGCCGCTTTGGCCTTTACCTTAGGCGCTGTGGAAGATGATGTGATAGATTTAACCGCAGAGCTGGCCCATTCACAAACCGGAAACGCACGCTTTGGCATTGAACTTTTATGGCGCGCCGGAAAATACGCCGATGCCTCAGAATTAGGCCATATCAGCGCCGAATGCATCCGCAACGCAATCTCTGCTATCATCCCAACACTACACCGAAGCGAATTAGCCTCTTTGGATTTTCATGAAAAACTATTCCTGCTAGCAATTGCACGCTACTTTAAAGAAAACCAAGAGGCCTACGTCCAAATCGGCGAAGCCGAAAAAGCCTACCAAGTTATATGCGAAGAATACGAAGAACCCCCCAAGAGCCACACACAAATTTGGCTCTATGTACAATACCTCTCAAAACTAGGGGTCCTAAAAGCAGAAGTTGTCAGCTCTGAAACCCGAGGCAGAGCAAACCGCATCTCTCTGCCCTCCATTCCCGCAGCTGAGCTTGAACAAGAAATGAATCTTAGCCTCCAAGGAAAAAGGTGAAAACATGGCGCTCGAAGAAATTCTCTGCTCTAGACCACGCATAAAAATCCTAAAACTCATCTACACCCTAGGACAACTAAACGTTTCAGATATAGCCCGGAGACTAAATACAAACTATACCTCCATAAGTGGTCATATCCAAATCTTGGAATCCGAGGGCATATTGGAGCTTCGAACCTATGGACGCGTGCGCATGTATCGATTTAGCAGTTCAGCAAAAGCCCAAGCAGTTGCAGGCCTGATTGAAGCCTGGGAAAAACAAACTGCCTAAAGCAATAACATCATTTAATTAATGCGTGTTTTGTTCAAAATATAGCAAATGTGTATGGCCTAAACAATATGTTGATATAATATATATTTTGTTTTTATCTATATATAATATTTGTGTAAATTTTAAGAGCAATAGTGTATTCTATAGCCAAACCGAAAGCTGGAAAGCCAATCGTAGGTATGCACAGCGAATTTGGCGTCAGCAACCATATAATGCCCATAGTTTAATTCCCTATCCCAACTGGCGCTTGATTCGCTGTGCAATCAGTTATAATTTTTAAAAATACCCTTATCTGATAGTTAAAGCTGTAACTAACTTTGCGATACCCCCAGTTGTTGCTCAAATAACCATTAACCCACATTAGGCTTCATTGTGAAATTCACGGCATATATGTGCGTATACGGCCAGTTTTTCTCCCTGAAAACTACTATAGACCTCAGTAATCTTCAAAAGAAACTCTTGAAAACTCCATTCTACAATGGTACCTGTTATAGACACTAATTGGCAAAGTCCATCCACAGAATATTCCCCAAGTGAACGCGATGCAGATGTACTATTATTAATTGAAACCGAAGACTTTACCATCTTCACCTTTGATGGACTCAAACGCAGAACAGGTCTGCATTCCGAAACACTCTCACGTATACTAGCCCGGCTTGAAACCGAGGGAATCCTCAAAAAAGAACCTGATGGCTACCGCGTAACTCCCAAAATTACCCAGCTCAACATCCACTCACCACACACCGAAACGCCAACTACCCCGCTCATACAAACTTTTCTACCCTCCGACATAATGACCCAACGCCTAATACTCCAACTCCGAGGTAAATGGTTTGGCATGCTCCGCTGGCTAGGTATATCTGAAACTCCCCAAGGCATAACCTTGAAATGGATTACCGAGGACGGCGCAATTCAAATAGCTGCAAACATAGAAGGCACCGCCCTAAACATCGAAGCCAAATTCCTAACCAACAACAACCTCAATTTAGCTCTCAAAGCATCCTACCAACTGATGACACTTATCAGCAAATTCGTCATAAACTCCCGCTTGACTAATCCCATTACAACCCAAACGACAAGTTACTTTAACTTCTACACAACTGCATAACTCTTAATTTCAAACATGAGATCACTCAACTTGCTGATGGTTGTGAAATACTGTCTTCTCTATCTGATGTCAAATCCCCAAAATTAAGTACCTGCATAGTGTGACCAAGTTTATCTCATCCTTAGTCAACAAATATCGTTTTGTACATTTCTCTTTTAGTGAAAATAAATGACCCAACTAGTAAATCCCCTTGAAGTCCTCAAATCCGTTTCAGACGCAACCAGCACGCTTATCAAAAAAACCTCTGAATCAGTTGTTGCCGTCAAAGCTCAAATGTCTCGCGGTACAGGTGTCATCATCACCAAAGACGGCTATATAATCACCTGCAATCACGTGCTCCAAGGCTGTAGCACTGTCAAAATCGGTCAGGGCGAAAAAATCATCAATGCAAAAATCGTGGGCACCGACCCATACAACGACATCGCTTTACTCAAAGCCGAACAAGGGAACTATACCCCAATTGCGCTAGGGGACAGCGAAAAACTAAACGTAGGCCAATATGTTTTGGCATTGGCTAATCCATTCAACAAAAACCAACCCACCGCCACATCCGGCATGGTAACTGGCGTAAACAGCACCGTCCGCGGCTGGCGCGGTATGACTGCAATGGAAAACGTCATTGCAACCGATGCCCAACTCAACCCCGGCTTTAGCGGTGGTCCACTTGTCGACGCTGAAGGTAAACTCATCGGTATAAACACCGCCTACATCTGGCAAAGAGGCATCGCCATTCCCATAAACAAAGTCAAAACCATCACCGACCGCCTCATGACTGGTAGAACCGCACAACGAGGCTATCTAGGTATTATCGCAAATACAGTTGCCATTCCCCAAGATATCGCTGAACAAGCAGGTATTGAACAGGAAACAGGCGTTATGATATTTAGCGTCGAAGCCGGTTCCCCAGCCCGCCAAGCCGGTCTATCTATGGGTGATGTTCTTATCAAATTCAATGACAAACCCGTAACCGACTTCTATGACTTGCCAAGGCTACTCACAGAAGACGTGATAGGCAAACAAACCAAAGCTATCCTAATCCGCAGAGAAACCCTTCTCGAAGCCACCATAATCCCCACAGCACATGGAGACCACCCAGATTGATAACAAAACTACCGCTGGAACTTGACCCGCCCTCCCCGTTTCCCGCTCCACCCCTGCGCAAACGACCCTTCATTTCGCCCCAAATAAACGCTGATTTCGCGATTGCTTCATCGACTCGTTTATTTATAGACAAACGCTGGAACTAAAACAGCGTCCCAGATTTTTTATTTTTTTCACTAACCTATTTTCATGTCATGTTTGTTGGCAGTTATAGTGCAGTCTAATGGTTATGCTGTTTTTACTGCTTCAACAGTACGTTTAAGCAGTAATGTCGCTGTATCTTGATTGGGCCAGCTTCCCATGCCGCAATCTGGGCCTGTAAAAGTCATCCGATCGCCATATTTTGCTTTAGCAAACCGATAGCGTTTCTGTATGGTTTCAATAGATTCTACTAGTTGCTCAGAGGTGGGTTGAGTTACTCCTTTTTCGTAGAGTTCTGCCCATATGGTGTCAATATCTGTTCGGGTGATGCCTACGCGGATTTGTTTGTCTGTCTCATCTAGCATGCTTTTTGGAACCTCGTTTATGTTTTGTGGGGAACCGCCGTATTCAAAGGACAAAACATCAAGTCCCTTTACTGCTAAGAGATCATGAATACTTGAAGCGAAATGGAGATGAATCTGTTTTGTCGGCCCCGAAAAATCGTAGGCTTTCTCCAAAGTTTCCCTGATAAGCTCCGCTGAGCCGCTAAAAGGAGAATGACCCAGACCAGGTTCATCAATGGAGACAACTGTTGTTTCAATGTATTTGCTGTTTAGAATGCTGTTTTTAGCAAAGTTATTTATGGTTTGAGCAATCCCTTCCAATACATCCGGATAAGCGGTTGCACCTACTTCTGAGAGGTACTGTGCGATGGGGCCAAACATCGAAATCCGTAAGCAGATTTTTTTACCAAATTCTTCACTTAAACGTTTAGCCGCCTGATTTAACACATAAACTTCGGGTAGAATCGCTCTTTCTTTGGGAACAACAAAGGAGCCGTCTGCCATGGCTTCATGGATAGCATCGCCAACTTGTCGCATGCCACTGTAGATCTGTGGATAATTAGCCACATCCAAACCTGCCGCCAGCTTTTTTCTAAACGACTCAACCACAACTGAGCAAAAAGTCCTCTCTACAAAAAGATCTTCACATGGATTTCGCCTCCCAAGTATGGCCTCTCGAGCCAGCTCATAGGCTTTGGCGTAATCATCTGATTTAATGCCTTGCGGCAGAGGAAAGCTACCTATGTCATCGATTAATGTGTCCATAAAGTATATCCATTGAGAATTCTATTAAAGCTAACTCCATCTGGTGTGAGGTACCTCTATGTCTGATGATTGTGTGTTCTGTCAAATCATCCAAAAAAAGTCGCCTGCAAGTTTTATCTATGAAGACCACTGGGTTGTGGCTTTTTTGAGCAACCGTCCTGTTAACGAAGGGCACACACTTGTGATTCCTAAAAATCACTACGAAAATATCTATGAAATGCCTGACTCTGAGCTTGCTTACCTATCTAATGTTGTTAAACAAATTGCACACGCGGTTAGAGATGCTATGGTTGCAGAAGGTATTCGTGTGGTGCAGAACAATGGTTCTGCATCTGGTCAGGTGGTTTTTCATTTTCATGCGCATGTTATTCCGTTGAAGCCCCATGAAGGTTTCACTCATGGTACCGCATATCGAGAACAAACTCACGGTCGATTGCCTGAAGCATTAGATATTGATGCAGAAAAAATAAGGCGTCACCTCAGAGAGACTCAGCAATAATTAATAAAAATTTAAATAGTTTTTTTGATTAAACTTTTTGGTGAGAAAAATGTTGAGGTTGGTCAAGATTGCAATCGTTTTCAATATAGTGGTGTGTGTTTTATTTGTCTATGGAAATTATGTTCAATGGAGCGTGTTTGCAGGAAATAATGCCGCTTCATCAAACATAGTTAGTTGTACATGGGCTCCAACACAATTGACAATGATTTTTTATGGTGGTGGTGAGAACGGTGTTATTAGCGCTGTAGAAGGGCTGTTTGTGTATCCTAACCTTCCATTTATGCTGTTTTGGTTTTCGACAATAGGCAACCTTCTGATAATTAGACAAAAATTTAAGGGGTAGTTTATTATCTATTAGAAAAATAATTTATAGCATTGGCGATGTTGTAATATAGTTGGTTTTTTCTTTTTTCCATTTTAGGTACTGTTTGTGTGCTTGTTTGTTTGTTTGTGGGTTTTTGTGTTTGAAGAGTTGTTAGTGGTTTTTGTGTTTTGATTTTATTTTTTGTATGTTGTTGGGTGTGCTGATTGTGGTGGTCGTTTGTGCTTGTCAAGTTTTTTGTTGGGTTTGTTGGTAATTTGGTGTTTATAGTGGTCTTTTGTGTGTTCTGGTTTTTCTTTGTTCTATGCTTTGTTCCTTGGTAGTCGCAAGGTTTTTATGTGCCCGCTAAATCTCATAGGTGCACTCAACGTATATTAAACACGGTAAAACGATGGATTGATGGACCAAGATGGTAAGAAAAGCACGAATACGCCTCACAAGCACTGATTACGTGAAGCTTGAAGAGGTTTGCGGGGAATTACGTAGCATCGCTCATAAGACGGGCGTAAAAATGAACGGTCCAGTACCGTTGCCAACAAAACGCCTCCGTGTGCCTGTTCTTAAGGGCCCCTCAGGTGAAGGTACCGCAACATGGGATAGATGGGAAATGCGTATCCACAAGCGCCTCATCGATATTGACTCTGAAGAACGCGTTATGCGCCGCATTATGCGTATCCGCGTGCCTGAAGAAGTACACGTAACAATCGAACTTATCTAACCCTTTTAATTTCACTTCTAGTCTCTTTTTCTTTAGCGTGCACCTTAAATTCTATTGCTAACCTTTCACCTTAGAGGTAAAATACTTGAAAGAATGGCAATGTATAGTCGTGGGACACCACAATAACGTCGCTAAAACAATCGCAGATTGGGAAGCCCAAGGCTGGAAACTACACACCTACAACACCGCCGGAATGGGCGGCACATGGAACTACACCGTAAACCATTATCTACTATTTGTTAGAGGCGAATAGTGCCTCAAATAAAAAATATCCACCAAATAAATGCCATTATACTTACCGCTGGAATAAACGCTAACGCCCATATTTTCTTGTTTAGCATAAAGATTTTATAACCATCAAAGACCCCAACGGGAATCAAGTTAAAGACTGCCATAAACGAGTTAAAGAACGCGGCGTAGACAAACATCAACGTATAAGCGTTGAGTGGTAATCCAAATACTAAACTCAAAAAAACAACAGCAAAGATCATATTTGTAATGACCCCTGCAATGGCGATTTTTATCATATTCTTAGCTGAGGGTGCATGGCCTCCAATCATCATAGCGCCTGGAGCAATCATTTTAAAAAACGGTACAAATATCGAGATAAACGTAATAATTGCACCCAGTTTGGTTAATCTAAACTCTGCCCACATACCTGCTTTTTGTGCCATAACTTTGTGTGCCATTTCATGCACAAGAAAAGACATAGTCATAATCACAGCAAACACGCCTATCACTTCCCATGACCACAGCGGCGGCCAAAAACTATACATACTGGTCGTTAAGCTAATACCTATCGCAAAACCAATGCCGATAACAAGTGCAATTGCAACGCCTAAATGTTTGGCTTCTTTTTTGCTCCAACGTATGCGCTGTTGACGTCTGTAGGGATCTTGACCATAGACGTAGCTGTAATTGTAGGACCCATCACTTTGCTGTATTACAACACGTTGCTGTGTTTGAGCCTTAGCATTGTTAATTCCAATACAGCCATGGTTTTCTGGCAGTCTGTGATGACTACAAAATTGTCCACCGCAGAAAGGACAGCGAAACGGCATCACCGTTTCTGTAGTGCACTTTTGGCATTGCATGGTTTGACGCCTTGCTTTGATAATGCCATGGTTTCTTATATTTATACGCCAAAATCTCTATCCATCACTACCTATAAAATCATAAAAATGCATAGTGACCAAGTTTACACTGAAGATAAAACCGCTATATTCAAAGAACACTTAATATAACTTAGTATCCAAAACAAGAAGGCGACTGCCCTTGAAGCCATTTAGCTTTGTCCATGTATCTGATCTACACCTAGGATACACCCAGTATGGCTTAGAAGTCCGAAGACAAGACTTTGACAGCGCATTTAGCGAAGTTGTGGACAAAACACTCGATCTCAAACCAGATTTTATGATTATCGCGGGTGATCTATTTCATCAAGCCCGACCCAGTAATCACACGCTGGAAAATACGGTGCGCAGTTTTAAACGCCTAAAAGACGCCAATATTCCCGTTTTAACCGTAGATGGTAGCCACGACTCCGCCCCAAACACCATAACCAGTACCATCCTCTACCCCCTTGACAGCGCAGGGCTCATCTTTCATCTACCCCGACACCGCGGCTCCTGCTGGAGCAAACCCGAGTGTTGCTATGTCTACGGTATTCCCAATTACCATAACCGTCCCAAAACACTTGAAGCTCTCCCCCGCTTTATGGAAGAAAACCCCCCAACTCCCCAACCCAATCTCGCTAACATCTTTGTATTTCACGGCGCCTAGACCTACCCAACGTTAAACCCTCCTACATGGAAGCTGAGATTCCCCCCGAATTATTACCTGATGGCTTTTGCTACTATGCCGCAGGCCACATCCACGACCGCTACACTGGCCGCTTTAAGAGCGGCATTTTAGTATACAGCGGTTGCACAGAATCCTCCGGCTATGATGAAGGCAAAATCACCAAAGGTTTCTACCATGTGCAAGTCAACGACAAAGGTCAACCCGCCCCTGAGCTAATTGAACTATACACCCCTCGACGCTTTATTCTCCTAGAACATGACTACACCGGCTTGTCACCTGCCAAGATCACCGAGATGGCAGTACAGATGGTCAAAGAAGCTGATGAAACCGATGTTATAATCGTTCCCATCCTCTGCGGTACCCTGCCCACAGAGGCTAGCCGCGCCGAATTAGACGTGCCCAAAATCCGCAATGCCGCCCCCAAAGCGCTTTTGGTCCATCCTATTGTCCAACTCAGAGAAACGGTGGTTTCTGATGAGGTAGTGCGCTCTATCTTTGAGGGCGAATTCAAAGACCTAAAAACTAAGGCCTTTGACTATTTTGTGCAGATTTTCTCTGATCGATATGGCAAAACAGACGCTGAACGCATCGCACATGGCGCTCTAAATTTGATTGAGCCGCTGGCACAAAAACAAGATGCCAAAGTTAAACAAGTCATCGAGGAGCTCACCCATGAAAATTGACATCGTGCAGCTGGAAAACATTCGTAGCCACACCAAATCAACTGTGCCCTTCACCCGGGGCTTTAACTGCATCGTTGGAGGCGTGGGATGCGGCAAATCCAGCGTACTCTACGCTATAGACTTTGCATTATTTGGCGACACCATTGGCCGCAAAAGCTTTGACTATCTCATGCGTGAAGACGCGGACTTTTGCCGCGTAACTTTGCAGTTTAGCCAAAACGGCCGCATATACAAACTAATCCGCGGATTAAAACGCAAAGGCAAATCCCTAAATCAAGACAGCGAACAACTAAAACTCTACGAAGACGAAAAACTCGTTGCCTCAATGAAAAACGAGGCCGTTGCAGAACAAATCAAAACCATAACCGGTCTAGATCGCGATCTCTACCGCGAAATCGTCTGGTTTCGCCAAGAACACCTAAAAGAACTCCTAGATGCCAAACCCCGTGACCGCCAGATCCGCATCGACGAATTTTTCGGCTTAGCTGAGTATGAGGCCGCCTGGAGTAGCATAGCCCAATACCAACGCGACTTTGAAACCGAAAAACGTGTCTACGAAAAAGACCCCGATGTTTGTAGCTTAGAAAAACTCAGCGCAGAATACAACCGCGCAAGCGAAGACTTTACCAATCTTGTGATGGCCCTTGAGACATCCACCCAACGACTAACCAACGCCAAATCCGCCCTTGACGAAACTGATTTACGCCTCAAACGCTCCGAAGAAAAAAAACTCGCCATAGAAGAACTCAAACGCAAAGAAGCCCGCCTAAACGCCAACTATACCAACATGACCCAAACATCCAACTCACTAACTGAGCGAATTGAGGGCAAAAAAACAATACTTGACAACCTTCTTCAACGCCAAACTTCTCTTGGCAACCAAATAAAGCAATATTTAAGCATATTCGAACAGGCCGGGATACCCAAAGATCAGTCCCTTGATCAGTTACGCGTTTATATTTTGGGGTTTGATGACAAACTCTCTCAACTAAGAGCCGAACAGGAAACTGCCTCCCAAAACCTTCTCCAAGATCAAAAAAGAGCCGAGACCCTTAGTAAATCCTCAAAAGACAGCCAATGCCCCGTCTGTAGTCAACCTCTAATGGGTGCTTACAAGACCGATTTACTCAAAAACATAACCCAAACAAACCTAGATCGAGAAAAAACCATTAACCATCTGCGTATTGAAGTTGCAACTCTGCAAAAAACCAAAACAACTGTCTCCCAAGCATACGGTGATCTGCAGACCAATCTGACCAGAAACACTGATTTGGTTGCTCGAATCGTTGAGGAGCAAGACAACCTCAAAAATCTGCTTGCGGAACAAGAAGTCCACCAGCACCTTGAAGCCGCACAATACACTGAGCTCCAAACCTGCCAAGCTCAAATCGCCCAATTCGACATATCTGAGTTGCAGGCCGCTAAAGACCAAAAAGACCAAACCCTAAAACAATACTACGCCGCCGAATTAGATCTGCGCACAAAAGCAAACCGTAAATCCGATCTAAACCTCCACCTCCAAGAAATCAAAGACCGCCTCGAAATAGCTCAACAAAAACTTGATCGGAGCGAAAAAATCAGCCGCATCATCGAGTTACTAAGTGCCATTCGAGACGCCTACCGTAGCATCCAGCCTAAACTCCGACGCGAATTTGTCAAAGTGCTGCACAGCTTTGTCCAACAAGTAATAGACAGCCTAGTGGGCGGCGAAACTCCCATGCTAAACGTGGTTATCGACGAAACTTACACCCCCTACGTAAAAAGCGAAGCCGGGGTAAACCGTGAAGTCAACAATCTCTCAGGCGGAGAACGCACCCTCTTAGCGTTTGCTTATCGTATGGGCCTAGGACAGCTCATTTTGCAATCCCACACCGGTCAGGGTCTGAGTATGCTTGTGTTAGATGAACCCACCGAAAATTTGGGTAGTGAAGACGGCAGTATTGAGCGCTTAGCCGATGCCATTGGTAAATTTAGAGCAATTGAGCAGATAATTGCCGTTACTCACAGTGAAGCTTTCGCAGTAACTGCGGATCATGTGATTAGTATAGCTAAAGAAGCAAACACAAGTAAGCTCTCTATTGAACGCTAAACTGCTCCCTGTCTTTCACGGTCTTTTATTTTTGGGTTTATGATGTGGATTGTTTGTGTGGCTGGTTTTTTGCTTGTAGTTTTCTTGTATTTTTTCTTTGATTTGTCTTTCAGGTGAGCCAGCTTTTGGAAAAGCTTATATTACTTTTTGAGCAAAGAGATCGCTATAAAATGGTGTGATTCAAGTGGATAAAAAAACTATCTACATCATTGTTGCAATTTTAGCGGTAGTTATTGTCGCCGTAGCCGCAGTAGCCCTTTTGATGAACAACGAAACAGAAACAACTCCAGCACCTGAGCCGCAGACTATTGCTGATGGTGACTCTCTACAATTTAAGGTTGCCGATAGCACTACTGGCTTAGACTATTATTGCGCAATAAACGACTTCAACGGAGAAGCTGATATAGTTAGAGTTGACATGGTTATGGATGACGCATGCTACAGTTATATCTTGAACTTGGAAGATTCCACATCATATGCAAGTAAAGATTTTGGCGAAACTTGGACAAAATCCAAATTTGCTGATGATGAATTGTATCTAGAGATGGCATATTGCTTTGCAACTGAACTCAAAGATAAATGGGATGGCCTATCAGCAACCTACAGCTACACAGCAGACGACATTAGCTATACTATCTCCGACATTAAAGTGAACGACCTCGACGATTCGCTTTTTGCAACTAGTTAAACAAAACCGGTTGGCTTAATCCAACTTTCCTTTTTTTGTTTTCAAATTGGCAGGTACATTAGATTCCAAACTTTTCCAAGTTTGGCCATGTGTTTTGATAAACGCTTGTTTTAATATTCATGATTAGTCCTTTTTTTAGTGAAGTCATATGAATGTGTTGTGTAATTGGTCTTGTAAAATGTTTTTTATTATAAAACCGGAACTCGGCAAAATTACCCCTAGGTCAATAGTTTGACATTGATTTACGCCTGTTTTTAAAATTTAGCCATAAACCTTAAATCTAGGTTACACCTAGGTTAACCCATAGGTTACCCATATGCAAAACGTACCCAAACAGGTACAAAA
>WRCX01000013.1 GCA_009783705.1 Candidatus Bathycorpusculum hydrogenotrophicum
CAAGAGCCGCTAGAACCTCAACATCTTCATAATCACAACGACTGCAAGTAGTAGTAACCGAACCAGCAACCAAACAAGTAGCATCCACAGTAACAGAAGAAAGATCATGACCAAGAGCCGCTAATGCGTCTATACGGGTCTCGACGTGATTTTTGCAGTAATAGGATATGTAGCCATCTTCTGTACAGGTAGGTTCGCTACGGCCTTGTTCTACCCAGTCATGACCCAGGCCGATTCCGGATATGATTTGGGGTTCACCATTTTTACCCATTTCATTTCCTTGTATGGGTATATGCACTACATAACCGCCTATGGTAAGATATGCATCAAATTTGCCGCTACCGAAGTGGTTACCGGGTACGGTTATGGATATTGTTTTTTCTCCATCCACCGATAGAGTTGCATAAAACACTATATTATTACCGCTACCACTTGTGCGGATGTTGATTTCTACGCCCGCTTCAGGGTCAGTCAGTGTCCAATCATATGGAGTATTTGCTGCTGTTACTAGGGTAACAAAGACCAGAGCAACTATGCAGGTTACTATGAGTAATGATAGACATTTTTTGAATGATTTGGTTGTTTTCATATATCTTCCTCGTTGAGTAACAGCAATCGGTATCTTGATTTAAACAGTATTAAAAATGTCGCAATATTACAATTTACAGAATATTCCCATTTTAATAATGAGATAAATTTAACACAAATATAACAAAATAAAATACAATACAATAATACAAAAAAATAAAGCATTGTATCAAATGTAGTTCAAGCAAGTTTTTAACAAAAACAAACAAAAGTCAGACGATACATGACGAAATCAGACTAAAAATCAGCAAAACCGCCAATCAAATGAAATATCAATAAAGACACCGCAAGTTAAAAGTCTTCCATCTAACTAAACCAGCAGACCAAAAGAACCATCAAAAACAACAAAACCAACACAAAAAACAACACCACACACATTTTCCCCACACAACACCAAAATAACAAGACAAAACAAAACCACAAATATTCAAACAAAAATACCCCCAAATTAAGCACTATTGTTAGCATAGTTTCGACATTTTGAGGGCAAAAATCCAGTTTCAGATGGAAGAGTATATCTTTGTGCAGATATAGTCTCTATATATGAGTTCAGAGAAGCCCGCCAAAGAAAGCAAAGAGCTACATAAAGTCACAGCCAGCGGTATGAAGATCCTCACCAAAGATGCCAAACAGATGGTAAATGGCCCCTACTACTGCCCCAAATGCCGCAAAGAATTCTTGCAAATGTTTGTTGACACCAAAAATAAGAAAGCCTACGCAGTTTGTAAATGTGGACTCGAATGGGAACTCACCTATGCACCTGTTTTCCAAGGTGTTGATTACTACAACAAGTTTCGTGATGCCTGGAAAAAACAGAGTTACGGCATAATTAGAAAGTAGATTGGGAAAAACACTTAAACAGTAGCTCGAGAATTTTTATTAGGACAGGATGCAAATAAATTGTCAAAGTTTTAAACCAGTCCGATTCTTAATCATCATTTCATTGACACTCATAATAGCTCTATCGATGATTACAGTTCCCCCAAGAGCAAACGCTCAAACTAGCGAGCAATCCTATGAGAGATCATTTACATGGGACTATGAGGGGCAACATTGGACCTGGAATCTAAGTATTCCCACTGCACTCTATGAGTCTTATCAGGGTGTTCCGGTGTCTGTGAGAACAAAAAACGGCCCCGCAGGATATGGATATCTCACGACCACCCAAGATTATTACGTAAAACTGTTAGCACAAAAACTCACTGATATCACGACCCAGACGGGTTATAATGACTATGATAAGGTTAGTTTTGTGTTGACATTTGTGCAGAATTTACGCTATGCCTCAGATATAGTTACAACGGGGTATGATGAGTATCCGAGGTTTCCTATCGAAACACTGGTTGATGAGGGAGGAGACTGTGAGGATACCGCGATACTTTTTGCCACCTTGGCACGGATTATGGGCTATGGGGTAGTCTATATCAATCCGCCAAATCATTATGCAGTGGGCATCTTGGGCAATAACTTGAAGGGCACCCACTGGGTTTACCCCCCAGATTCTAATCAGACATATTACTACTGTGAAACCACCGGAGTGAACTTTAAAATCGGTCAACTGCCCCAAGAGTTTAACGGACAAACAGTAAAGATCTACCCCATAGATGAAACCAAACAATTCATTCCCGCTATAACAGTAACAGCTCCAACTATTCAGCCCAGCCCCACCCAAACAACAATACCACAAACATTTAACCCAAACCCAACAACCATCGATCCACCTGTAATTCCAGACCCTATAACACAGCCTGTTTTGCCGCTATCGCTTGATTTGATTACCGAAAACTCGGGACTGTTTGTCATAATTATTGCAACCATAGCAACATTGATGACTATAACAATACTGTCTACAAAAACAAAAAGAACCAAACCGACCCCTCAAACATCAAACCACTCTACACCAAGCGGTGAGCAACAACAGACAGAAAACAACCAATCCATAGAAAAATTCTGTGTTTTTTGTGGTGCAATCAACAAGGGTTATGCATCTTTCTGTGAAAAATGCGGCAAACAACTCACATAGCAAAAAATTCCCGCGGCAACCAATCAGCAGGGTTTGAAGGCGAACAAAAAGAGTTACCACAAATATAGAAATTGATTTGGAGCTATTTTTCTTGTTCGAGTTCGATACGACATTCGTCGCAGATGTTTTGTCCGTTGCATTCTTTTAGGTTCTCAGAGTATGCTTCGCAGTTGTCGCAGTATCCGGATTGGGGGGTTTCTTCGGGTTCTTCGCTTGCCGCGGCGCCTTCTATGCGCGAACGTTCTTGCATTATTTCAAGGAGTTCCGGCATGACTCCTAGGATGTCTTTGCTTGAGAGGATACCGACTAGGTTGCCTTTGTAGATGACGCCTAATCGTCTGATGCCTAATCGGGTCATTTTTCGTGCGGCGTCGCTTATGATTGCTTCGGGTTCGATTGTGACAAGAGGAGTGGTCATAACATCTTTGGCTTTTTTGGTGTCGGGTTTTTGGTTTTTGGCAACTACGCGTTTTACTATATCGCGCTCGGTTATGATGCCTATGGGGGTGCCAATTTTGTTTTGGACAATGACCGCCCCTAGGTTGTTTTGGTCCATGATTTCTGCGGCTTTGTTGGAGGTTTCGTCCGCATCCATGGTTACGACTGGGCTACTCATGATGTCTCGAACTAACATTTTGGGGCTTAAACCAATTTCAGACATAGACGTCCCGGCAATTCAGTCAGTTTTGGTGTTGATTTAACATAGAAGGGACGCCGAATTTAAGAGTTGCTTTACATAGAGAGCCACTACAAGTTTTATAAGATCCTAACATACTACCCAATTGGACTTGGAGGAAATTATTGTGCTTAAAACTAATGTGGATAGGCTCATAAAACTCTCTGTTGTGGGTGAGGTTGCCAGTCCCACTATTCGTAATGTCTACACGATCTCTGCTACTGGTAGACCCCAGGTGTTGCCTGGTGTGGGGGGTGTGACGTATAATTTGCGTGTGGGTGATTCTGCGCTGGGTTGGGAGGCTGATCATGTGGAGCCCGGTGCGAGTGTGGTAAATAGAGAAAATGATCCTCGATCAGGTCAGGGAGCGAACACGGCGTTTAATGTGCTCGCCTGTGTTGGTAATCAAGCGGTTGTCGCTTCAGGAGAGGCTAAAGGCGATATTGGCACGGTTGTGGGTAAGCATGGGGGTATTGAGCATGTGATGGTGGATTTTTCCAAAGAGGTCCTAGAGAAATTGTTGCCGGGTGATAAGATTCTCATTAAATCCTACGGTACGGGTCTAAAACTTCAGCAGTATTTTCCAGATATAAAGGTGATAAATACTGATCCGGCTTTGCTTGAGGCGTGGGATCCGCAACCTATCGGGGAGAAACTTGGGGTGCCGGTTACGCATCATATACCGGCAGCTATTATGGGTTCGGGGTTGGGAGCTAATCAGACAAACTCGGGCGATTATGATATTCAGCTCTTTGATGAGACCATCGTTGAGCAGTATGGATTAGAAACACTACGCTTGGGTGACTTGGTGGCGATTATTGATGCGGATCACTCGTTTGGCAGGATTTATCGTCGGGGCGCGGTTTCGGTGGGGGTAGTGGTTCACACCAATTGTATTTGTGCAGGACATGGTCCGGGCGTGACCACTTTGATGACTTCATCTGAGGGACGGATTGTGCCGCATATAACTCCGGATGCAAACATTGCTTCTTTATTAAAATTACGAGCAGATATATAAGACAGTTAACTCAATAAATGACACCAAAAAATAAAGAGGACTAATTAATGCCTGTTAAGCGAAAGAGCCGAGGAAGAGCTAAAGGAAGCAAAGGAAGTAGTACCCTTGTACAATGCGTTAACTGCGGAGCGATAGTGCCCAGAGACAAAGCAAAACGCTCAACACGGCGGGTATCATTTGTAGAACCCCAGTTAGCCAAAGAACTCAGGCAAAAAGGCACCTTTCTAGCATCTTGGGTAGATACTAAATACTACTGTATCTCATGCGCAGTCCACCGTGGCATCGTCAAAGTCCGAGCAGAAAACGAACGCCACTCAAAGGGCTACAAACGAAGATACTAAACAACAAAAACAAAAAAGGAAGCACAGTATTGCTTTCTTTCTTCTCTTTTCTAATTTTCTACTGTAATCATGCAGTTAGTTTTTTCTTCAGTTCTCTATAAACATAGAGTGCGCGTTGTATGACGGTTAGGTTTGAGATAACAGCTAACACAGCTACACCATAGCCCAGAGCAGGTAACCAGAAATAACCCGCTATGCTGGCAACCGCTAAGATAAGCATACGCTCCGCACGCTCCGCAAATCCTACAGATTCCATCTTTATCCCACAGGCTTCTGCTCGTGCACGGGTATAACTAACCATCATCGAACCCGCCAGAGCCGCCAAAACAACAATGGGCCCCCAAAACACACCCCACGCCGCACTAGCTAACCCAGCGATAAGTATACCCGCATAGACCGCCGCATCAGCATAACGATCCAAAACAGCATCAAAAAACCCGCCAAACACAGTCGTCTGCCCAAAGGTACGCGCAACAATACCATCCATAGTGTCACAAAACCCAGACGCCAAAAGGAAAAAGACTCCGAGCAACAAAAACCAAGACGCATGCGCCGCAACTAAAGCGTAAGCAACCGCGGAGGCCATGGCAAATATAAACCCCACAATGCTGATTCGATTGGGTGTAAACCCAATTCGGTGAGCTATTTTGGCCTCGGTTGTTAACATTTGCTGGATTTGTTTTTTAAGTTTAGTAAGCATGCTTACACTCTACAGATAGCCCTATATCTTAGCTACACAAAAGCCTTTCTAGCCCACGATCAGCAACAATTATGTTTGCATAGTTGTGTTTTCAATGACTTTATAAGGAAGAAGTCATAAATATTTGGCAGTAATGTTCGGTCTCGCAACAAAGCGTTGACCTGCAACGTTACACATGAGACATAAAGGAGAAAAATAAAATGACTGAAAACGCAGACGTTATTTTCGTCGGAAACAAACCCCCAATGAGCTATGTTCTGGCCATAATCACAAGCCTTTCCTCAAACAACTTAAAAGAGATCACTCTAAAAGCAAGAGGCCAAGCCATAACCACCGCAGTTGACGTTGCAGAAATCGCAAGAAATCGCTTCATAAAAGACCTAAAAATCAGCAAAATTGCAATCGGAACAGCCGAGATGCCACCACGAGAAGGCGAGAACAAGTCCAGAATGGTTTCCACGATGGAAATAACCCTTACCAAAAAGTAAGCGGCACCATTTTAAGAAACAAATAAATAGATTAAATCCAAAAATCCAATTTTAATTTTTTTCCTACTAACCACATAAAACACATCAGCGTGACGCATACAACTAACAGTTTTTGTAACCACACCAAATATCTTTAGAAGACAGCCCTTGAGATTACATGTAAAACACGATTAGAGATAGTGTGGTTTGTCTTGTGAGGGGCTCTTTAGGGGAATAAAGAAGCAACAGGTGGATAACTTATGGATCTTTGTGGGTTTTATCAGCTGTTTCGGTGATTTTTACTGGCCAGCCGTTTTTTTCTATTAGGGTTTTTGCTTTTTTCTGTTGTTTGTCATCTATGGCTATGGCGTGACGTAGCTGGCTTGTTATGATGTTTTTTAGGCCTTTGATGTGTTTTATTTCTTCGAGCAACAGGGCGTCGTCGGTTTCAAGTACGGTTAGGGTGCGGATTTTTACGCGTCCGATTTTTAGTTGCCAATCATCTAAAGATCGTGCCACATTGTCGGGGAGGGGTTTGCCGCTTGCTTTTTGCAGGGTCTTTTTTATTTTTTGAGGTGCTATGTTGAGGTCATATGCGCGGATTATCGATTGGAAGTCGAGTTTGTAGATTGCGGCGTTGCCATCAATAGAGTGTTTGGTGAGGAATTTACTAAAGTGGGTTTCGTGTTCGATACGGCATTTAAGGCCGGATATAATTATGGGGTAGTCTGGCAGTACGAGGAGTTGGCCCTCATCGTTTAGGGGCCGGATAGTTTTGGTTGGGATTTGGTATTGGTTGATTAGTCCCAAGATCCAGGCGCCGAGTTGGGTTATGCGAAAACCGGCAATGCCGACGCAGAAGTCATCTTCAGCATATTTTGTGCGGGTAATGTTTTCAGTGTATGCGATATCGAGTATACCCAGGGTGCAAAGAAAGGACAAGATGAGGCCTATTAGGTGAGTTTCGCATTCACTCCAGTCGGGTTCATAATCACCCTCATCAAAGTAGTCCTTATAGTGGGAGCTACGCACTACAATGTCGCAGTAGAGAAGTCGGCGCAGGAAATTGCCATAGAATGTTTGGGCGTGATTAGTCAAAGAGTCAAACGTTAAGAATTGTTCGGCAGGGCAGTTTTTTAGTAGGTCTATGATGGTTTTTCGGCATTTGTGCCACTCGATTTGTCCGCCGCGATCTTTGATTGCAATATGGGTGAGGTAGTGGATTTCAGGAATTTTATTTTCCGCCATATAGTCTTCAAATAATTGTTTGGCTATCTCGTTTGGGGGTTTAGATAGCAGGACAGGGGCTTTTTTGCCGGGGTGTACATAGCCGTCTGGGGCGATATCAAGTAATCCGGAGTTGGTAGCTAATATAAAGAGAGGTTGGGCAATTTTGAAGTCGTTTTTGTGTTTGACTTCTTTGGGAGTGCAAAATTTGCCGTTTTTGTCACATACTTCCTCAAAGTCAATTGTTTCGACGAGTTTGACCAGTTTGGGGGGGGTGAGGTCAAATGTTTGGGGTTTTACTTTGAGACGTTCACTGGCGGCGAGTTTGACTAGGGTTTCAAAGTCGTTGAGGCGGTTTTCTCGGCAGATAAGATAATCGGTTTTTGTTGGATGATAGGGTGTGGAGTCGAATTTTATGGGGCCTACAAGGGGTTTTAAGACATCAAAAACCGTTTGGGGCATGTTGCCGCCAGGAAAGAGAATGACGGTTTTGGTGTTTGGGAGGTTCCAGGTTAGGAGGTGGAGAAATTTTAGACGCATATAGTCATATGCGTTTGTTAGGTCTTTGGTGTAGCCGCCCGGGGCGGTGTATTCGAGTTTTAGGTTGTGTTTTTTTGCGTATAGCCGAGTGGTGGGGAGATATTCGCTACCGCATTGCACCGCATATCGCAAAAAGTCTTGTTCGCACTCAGAGAAGCTGTTCCAGAGGTCTACTATGTTTTGGTTGTGGGCATAAAAGTTTGCGAGGTTTTTTATCATGTCTTTTTTTAGGACGTTGGTTTTGTTGTTAAAGAGACGTTTATGCAGTGCGCTTAGGCCGGTACCCTCGGCGCAACCATAGGGTGTGTCGTTGGTGCAGGTGTTTAGGTATTGTTCTAGATCAGCAAGTTTTGCGTTGGTTTCACTCATGGCGGGGTGGCCTCATCGAGTATTTTGTAGGGGTAGCCTTGCTCGGTGAGAAAGAGTTGGCGGTGCATCGAAAAACTCTCCTCAGTGGTGTCGCGTGATACTAGGGTGTAGAAGTAGGCTTTGTTTTCGCCTTGTTTGGGGCGTAAAATGCGTCCGAGGCGCTGGGCTTCTTCTTGGCGGGAGCCAAAACTGCCGCTAACCTCAAGAGCAACATTTGCATCAGGAAGATCTATGGCAAAATTGGCGACCTTGGAGACTACCAAAACGGGAAATTCACCGCTTTTGAAGCGCTCATAGAGTGTTTCGCGGTCTCGGTTGGGGGCTTTGCCGGTGATGAGTGGAGCGTCGAGCTGTTCTGCGATGTGTTGGAGCTGCTCAAGATAGACTCCTATGATCAAGATGTGGGCGCCTTTGTGTTTTGTTAATAATTTGCGGATGATACCGAGTTTGTCGGGGTTTTCTGCGGCTATGCGGAATTTTTCGCGTTTAGGGGCGATTGCGTAGGGCATTTTTAATTCCTCAGGCATAGCGATGCGTACCTCAAAGCACTCGGCTTGGGCGATCCAGCCTTGGCTTTCAAGGATTTTCCAGCCCATTTCGTGGCGTTTGGGGCCAATTAGGGCAAATACGTCTGCTTCATGTCCGTCTTCACGCACCAAAGTTGCAGTTAAACCCAGCCGACGCTTAGCCTGTAACTCGGCGGTTATGCGAAAAACTGGTGCAGGCAAGGTGTGTACCTCGTCATAGATGATAAATCCCCAGTTGCGTTCCAAGAATAACTCGAAATGTTTCTGCACACCGGCTTTGTCTTTGGCACTTATGATTTGATAGGTTGAGACCGTCACGGGGCGAACATCTTTTTTCTCACCGCTATACTCTCCAATCAAGTCAGGATTCAAACCAGTTTTAGTAACTAACTCAGTTATCCATTGGCGCACTGCAGTGATTGATGTTGTGAGAATCAAGGTCTCAGTTTTTAGCTCTGCCATAGCCGCAATTCCCACAATGGTTTTTCCCGCTCCGCAAGGTAAAACCACAACTCCATGATCACCTCTGCCCCCAGCGCGAAAAGCACAAACCGCATCAAGCTGATAATCGCGGGGCTGGAAAACATCATGGCGTAGATCAACCATTAAGGCCGCCCCATCCGCATACCCTGCCAGGTCCTCGGGTGGGAATTGGATATTCATAAGTGCCTGCTTGATATGACCCCGAAACACCGGATCAATCTTAACCCGATTATTTTTGGGTGTTTCGATAAAGAATTTAGAAACTGTTTTTTCTGCACATAGTTGCGCCATGATGTATGGGTCGTCAGTTTCAAGAAATAACTCGGTTTGTTCTTTGCATATTCGGACCTTGCCATAGCGGTCGCTGATCTGGGTTAAACGTGCAACAACAGTTTCAGATATGGGATATTTACTATATTTTTCAAGGGTTGCTAAAATATCAGCACTCGTCACACCCGCACTGGCCGCATTCCAAAGAGAAATCGGAGTCATCTTGTAGGTGTGAATATACTCGGGAGATTTTACCATCTCGGCAAACGCTAAGAGCTCATCACGGGCAGATTCGTAGGATGTATTGTTTGTTTCAAGCAACAAGGTCATATCGCTTTGAACAATAAGCGGCTTGTAGACAGCCTCACTCAATTCAGACACCCATGAGTAGATTAGTTTGAGAGATTTCCACGGTTAATTTTAGTCCCCAAGTGAAATGTTATGAGGCGAGAGTAATGTTGGGAATTCCTTATATTTTTTATTAAACAAAAAGTCCGATTCCATCATGAGCAAGAACTGTAAATAGTAAAAAATATACCGTTCACACAACCATTACTCAGCTTGATAACTAGGAAGATGTGATACCGTATGAGTAGTTTGTGCAGGGTATCAGGATTGGTTTTGGTAGTATTGTTATTTTTTTGTTTAGTTGTTGAGACTTCTGTTTTGGGGCATCTGTGTCTCCGCCGGAGGAGAATGTTTGGGTTGAGATGGCCTCGATGCGTTATCCGCGAAGCTATTTTGGTACGGTGGTGGCGGATGGCAAAATATATGCGATTGGCGGCCTTGTTTCGCGGGGTGTGGGGTTGGTTACTGGTGCCGTTGAGAGATATGACCCACAGACTAATACGTGGATGACTCTGCCGTCATTGCCTACACCCCGATACGGAGGCGTCGCAGTGTGTTCTATGGGTAAAATTTACTATATAGGTGGGAGTACAACCTCCTCGGGTCTCTATGGAGTAAATGAGGTTTATGACCCCGCCACAAACCAATGGACAAGAAAGGCATCTATACCAACTCCCAGAAATGGTGCGTCTGCGTGTGTTGTGGACGGTTACATATATGTCATGGGCGGATATGTGAATTCGGAGCTTTGTGAGGTTTATGATCCCATAGAGGATACTTGGTCGGTGTATGAGGGGCCTTGGCCGGAGGTGCCTTCTGATGGTGTGGTTTTTGATGGTCGGGAGTATGTTTGTGATGGGGTTGGGCTTAGGATTCACGATCTTGTTTTAGATAGTTGGATGGATGGAGCGAACGTGCCGCTTGGGCTTCATGGCCGGGGGGTTGTTGAGGTGGATGGGTTATTGTATGTCTTGGGAGGCTGCACCGAAACCTATAGTTTTCCTAATGCATTGCCTTATGAGTTGCGTGAGTATTTTAGTAAAAATTTTGAGATGTTTAGGCATATAGCGACTACTGAGCAGGTTCATTTTCAGAGGGTTTTTATGTATACTCCATTTGGTTATGGCCGTATTGCGCCTGAGATTTCAGTTTTATCTCTTGAAGAAGGGGGCAGGTATGATCTTGAGACTGTGACCCTTGAGTATAGTTTGAATCATCCGGTTGTGTGGATGGGGTATTGCCTTGATGGTCAAGCTAACGTAACGGTTGGGGGTAATGTTTCTCTGTCGGGGTTGTCTAGTGGTCGCCATAGTGTGAGAGTGTTTGCAGAGGATAAATATGGAAACACTGGTGCCTCTGAAACCATAACCTTCACTGTTGCTAATGCGCCGCGGTCGCTGGTCTTTATCGGTGTTGTTACAGCTACTACTGTTGTGGTTGCGGCTGTTGTTGTCTGTTTGGGGTTGTCGTTTTTGAGAAAAAACCGACACAAAAAATCCACCTAGCCTCAGGTGTTTTGGATGTATGTCGAGTTAAGTTGGTTATTGTTGTTTAATCTAATTTTTTGTTAAGGTAAGCGGCGGGAAAGAAAACTAAAGCGAGAGGGTCGTTTTTCCGTTAAAGCTATAAGCGGCGCGAGTTATCAAACCTGAAATGTCCTCGGAGAGTCGAATGGCTTGATTTTGCTTATGACTACAGCGCCCCCTGAAAAAGATACTTGGTATCATGGGAAGCGTTTGCCGCCTATTGGGTTGATGTATATTGCGGGTGCGCTTGAGAAGGCTGGTTATACTGTTGAGATGTTGGATAATTATTTGGCCAACAAGTCTCTGGAAGAAGTTAAGCAAACAATTAGGCAGACCAAACCGTTTATGGTGGGGATTACTTGTGGTTCAGCTACGTTTGCACGCTGCCTAGAAACCGCGCAGGCCATAAAAGAGGCCAAAGCAGATTGTGTGGTGGTGGTGGGCGGCTGGCATGCCTCCTATCTACCCGAGACACTTTTGGCACACCCACAGATTGATTATGCTATTATCGGAGAAGGCGAGCGCGCCATAACCCAATTAGCAAACACCCTAACAGAAGGCAACACAGACAAAGCAACAACCATTCCAGGAGTGGCATGTAGAACCTCAAGCGGGGTTATGGTTAATGCGCCGCAGTTCATTGAGGATATGGATGAAATCCCCTACCCGGCGAGGCATTTGTTGCCCCTTGAGCAGTATGATCGCACCATAGAGTTCTTAGATGCTAAACCGGCAGATGTGATGAGTATTAGCCGGGGCTGTGTGTATAGTTGTGGGTTTTGTGAAACCCGCAAACTCTGGGGCAACATAAATCGCAGCTTTAGCCCCAAACGCGTCATAGGCGAAATCCAAGATCTACAGAACCGCTATGGCACAAAAGGCATCTACTTCATAAACGATAATTTTACCCTAAACAAAGAAAAAACCAAAACGCTCTGCAACCTCATGATTGAGCAAAAGCTGGATTTAGAGTGGGTTTGTGACACCCGAGTGGATTTGGTCGATGATGAGCTCTTGGAGCTTATGAGCAAGGCAGGTTGCAGAGTCATCTGGTTTGGCGTGGAGTCGGGCTCACCTAAAATCCTAAAACGCATAAACCGAAACACCACCCCCCAACAAGTCCAAACCGCCTTTAAACTATGCAAAAAACACCACATAAAAACCGCCTGCTCCTTTATGCTAGGCTTACCCGATGAGACACTTGAGGATATGGAGGAATCACTCAAATTCGCCAAAAAAATCGACCCCGACTACTGCCAATTCAACATCTTTATCGCCTACCCCGATAGCAAAATCTACAAAGAACTCCTCCAAAACAAAAACTACACCCAACTCGACGAGTACCTGCTAAGCGTCAAAAGCGACCAATACGACTATGAAGCCCTAAAAGCACTGCAGTGGCGCTTCTTTAAGAGCTTCCACATGAGACCCAAACAAATCCTAAAACGCGCCAAACGCGAAGGCATCCTAACCTTCACCAAAACCCGATTGCTACATGGCACCAAAAAAGCCAACGGCACCGCCTAACAACAGCCCAGGTGATTTGATGGATAAGCGTCGGCTGGGAAGGACCAATCTGATGATGTCGCAAGTGGGTTTTGGCAGCACCTGGATAGCTGAGCTACCCAAACCCCAAGCAATTGAGGTGATACAGTGCGCTTTTGAGTTGGGGTTTAATTATTTTGATACTGCCCGCTGGGATGGCGACAGCGAAGAAAAAATCGGCCAAGCGCTCCAAACCAAAAAAAGAGACCAATGCATAATTGCCACCAAAACAGGCAACCGAACCAAACGCGAATCCCTCCAAGACTTGATGGTGAGCCTCAAGAATCTGCAAACCGACTGTGTGGATATTTTACAGCTTCATGGTATTGATGATGAAAAAACACTCAACAAAGCCATGGGTGAGGATGGGGTACTGCAAACATGCAAGCAAGCTCAGCGCGAAGGCCACACCAAATTCATCGGCATAACCGGACACAAACCAAGGGTACTCACAAAAGCAATAACAACCGGCGAGTTTGACACCGTTTTGGTACCGCTAAACGTTGTAACACCACAGGCACTTGAGGAACTTATACCCACCGCAAAAAAACACGACGTAGGAGTAGTTATCATGAAATCTTTGTCAGTGAAAACCTCCAACTTGATAACTTGCCTCTACCAACCCTCACTCTCGCTTATCTCACAAGAAGAAGAGGAAATCAAAACACTCTTGGGCCAAACCACACAAGAACAAGTTAGCAGTGCACTACAGTATGTGCTTGACCAAGATGTCTCAGGGGTTATTGCAGGATTCAAAAGCATCGCCGAGGTAGAAACAGCCGCAAACGCCGCAAACCAATACCACAACTCAGCACCCAAGAAGCATAATCGGTTTAGCTTTGAATTAGGCAATTACTGCCGCGATTGCGGTTTATGCATGCCCTGCCCAAACAACATAAACATCCCCGCAATACTGCGCTTCCAGATGCTACATGACATATACGGGTTAGAGAACTGGGCCAAAAAACGCTACGGCGGACTGGAAGTTAAAGCCGAGAAATGTGAACACTGCGGTCAATGTATCCAAAAATGTCCCTACAATCTACCCATAGAGAGCAAGTTAGAGAAAGCCAAACAAGAACTCACAGAATAAACCAACACCAACACAACATCTCATAGAGGTTAACCCAATACCAGGGGATTCATTGACTGGGTTAAATCGTAGTTCGCGGGGGTATTTAACTTGCTAAATATGTCATTACAACATATGTTCAGTCATTACTAGGGTACGACCGGCTTTTGCCATCGTAGGTGTATACATCATTACCACATGAAGCAGTATTACCAGAAATTACCCCCGCATTTATTTTAAATCTGCCCTCATCGTATACGCCACCGCCACCATTCACTTCAGCAGTGTTACCCGAAATTACTCCACCATGCATAGTAAAATTGCCCTTATTGTATACACCTCCACCATTTGTCCCAGCTGTGTTATTAAAAATCTCACCAGCATACATAATAAAAGTGCCATAGTTGTACACCCCACCACCGTCACCACCCCAATCACCAGGCCCATCAAGCATCAGAAAAGGCGCTCTGTTTACTTTGTTTCCTGAAATCGTGCCACCATACATTACAAAAGTACCCCAGTTTAATACGCCGCCGCCTGTACTACCGCTACTACCGCCCGAATTAATTAGGCAAGCGGCGGTGTTGCCAGAAATTGTGCCACCATACATTACAAAAGTACCCCGGTTGCCTACACCACAACCACCACCACGAATGACATTACCAATAATTCCCCCATCAACCAAGATAAGAGACCCCCTGACGCAACACCTACGCCACCACCGTAAACATTTTCATGAGTTACAATAATGCCGTCAAGAATCAACACACCACCATCATCGACATAGAGAGGACAAACACCATACGGGATAGTAGATATACAAGTTAATTTAAAAAAGTCAGCATTACCGTTGCTTGTTAAGGTTATGTTTTTATCTTCAGAAATACGGATCGAACGCTCCAAAGTAACGTCATTGTCAAGAACAATAGTAGTAGAAGTAAAAAATGATGCATTATCGATAGCATTTCGAAGATCAAATTCATCTTTAACATGTACACGCACTATATCAGAATCTATATCAGGCACTATATCAGAATCTATAAGCATAAAAATAGCCAAAAAAGAAAGTAGTATTACAATTAACGAAAAAACCAATAACAACACAGTTTTGCGAGAACCATACAACTTGACCGCGAATTCACCATCTATACGCGCTATCTTTGACTCCGCACTAAATGCTTTCCTTAGTGAAATTATAACCATATTGCGTAAACCTTTAAACCTAAACGATATTGTTTGCGTTCAGGTTTATTGTAAACGTTAATGCCCTTTTTATCATTTCCTTCTTCACTTTCTCAGAACCAGTCTTGCTTGAGCATCCAAATTCTTCTACGGCTTCATGCTTAAAACTGGAATTATGGTTTTGCCATGACGTACACCTACGGTCTTATGTTATATAAATGGCCTCAAATTCAAGATATAAAGACTGGACTATTTTGTGAAACGTCATCTATCAACAGAACTGTGTATAGCTATGATCCTTAGTATTTCAACCACATTGTAGGTTAGGTTACTACTAGAATTTGGCCGTTTAATATGACAAAATCTATGGTTATTGTGCTTATTTTATGTGGTTCAACGTCAACGGGATCAGCGGTTAGGATGATAAGATCGGCTAGTTTGCCTTCTTGGATTGAGCCTTTGGTAGCTTCTTGGTCTGAGCATCGGGCGGCATTTATTGTGTATAGGCTGATGGCCTCATCGAGACTTAGACGTTGCTCGGGGTTGGGGTGTAGCATTAGTTCTTGGATACCAAGCAGGGGGTTTAGGGGTTCCATGGGGCAATCTGAGCCGGCGGCAACCACAACTCCTGTATCTAGAAGTGTTTTTAGGGGGTGGAGCCATTTTGCGCGTGAGCCGAGCCGGTGGTCTGCGGACCAGACTGTGAATTCGGTTGTTATGACTTTGGGTTGGATGGTTATGGCCACATTTTGTTTTTTTAGTCGTTCAAGAAGCGCGGGATTAAGAATGGCGGCTTGCTCGATTCGGATGCGTTGGTTGCTTTTTGTCTGCTCAATTACTGATAAAACTAGGTCTAGGGCGCGATCGCCCATTGCGTGGATAACTGGTTGAACTCCAAAGGATAGGGCTCGCGTAATCGAAGCTGACAGGGTCTCTTTGGAGAGTAACAGTTTGCCGGTGTTTGTGGGGTCGTCGCTGTAGGGCTCGTTTAGGGCCGCTTCTTTGGAGTCGAGGTAACCATCAGCCACAATAAAGGCGCCGCTGACTTGCAACACCTCAGGATTTTTTGTTTGGATTTGGATGGCTTTCTCTAGGAGGGCTTCGGGGACAACGATGTTTACTCTGAAGAGTAGTTGGTTTTGTTCGTAGAGTTTTTGGATTAGGGTGAATTCGTTTTCGTTGAGTATGAGCCAGTGAAGACTGGTTATACCTGCTTGGAAGACTTTTTGGCAGGCATGTGCTGTGGCGGCGAGTAGTTCGGTTTGGGTGGGTTCGGAAACCGTCTGCCAGATTAGGGTGGTGGCGGTGTCGCGAAAGATGCCGGTTGGTTGGCCTTGGGGGGTTTTTTCGATGATTCCGCCTGGGGGGTTGGGGGTGGTGGGGGTTATGTTGGCGTGGTTTTGGGCTTGAGTGTTGGCGGTGCAGAGCATGGCTACTTCGCGGTAGAGAATAACGGGGTTGTTTGGACTAACCAGATCCAAGTCGGCGGCGGTGGGCATGCGTTGTTCTTGGAGGCGGGTTTCGTTCCAGCCTTGTCCGATAATCCAGCTGTCTTTTGGTGTGTTGGCAACTTTTTGTTTGAGGAGGGTTTGTAGTTCGTTTATGGATGTTGTGTTGGTGAGATCGAGCCAGAGGAGGCATCGGCCGTAGTCGGCGAGATGGATGTGGGTGTCGATTAGGCCGGGGAGAATGGTTTTTCCTTTGAGATCTAGAATCAGAGTTGTTTCATCAATTAGGGGGGTGATGTCTTGGTTGGTTCCGACTTTTTTGATGTGGTTGTTTTGGATTGCTAGGGCTTGGGCGTGGGGCTGGTTGGGGTTTTGGGTGTGTATGTTTGCGTTAAGGATGGCTATGGTTGCTGACAAGGGGTTCACCGTGTTATTCTATGAGTCGGAGGGGGGAGGTGGGTTAAAAACCTTCGTTTGACTCTTGGGGGTGTTTTGTGTTTGAGTAAGACATAATAGCGGCGCATTCATGTGTTGGATTACTTTGGGGGACGTTTTGTTTGAAGGCTCATGTGGCTTTGGTTAATCCGCCTTATCCATCGGAAGCGGCGCAATCGGTTTTTCTGCCTTTGGGGATTGGTTATTTGGCAGCAGTTCTTGAAAAAGAGGGATACCCTGTAGATGTGGTGGACTGCCAAACCAAAAAATATACGCCCCAAGCTTTGGAGGAGAAATTTCGTAGCCTAAATCCCGATATTGTAGGGATCACCTCAGCTACGGTTACTTATTTGCCGGCTTTGGAGGTTTTAAAGTCTGCTAAGGTTGCGGTGCCCAAGGCGCTCACGCTTATGGGTGGGCCGCATGTGAGTGTACTTGATCAGCAAGCCCTCTCCGATAGTCCTGATTTAGATATTGTGGTGCGTGGTGAGGGGGAGCAAACCATGCTGGAATTAGCGCGGTTTGTCTCTGAACAGGGGCTAATGTTTGGTCTTAGTGCCATTCAGGGCATTACCTATAGAAGTAATAATCAGACCTTTAGCACCACCGATCGTGCGTTTCTACCCGATATTGATAATCTGCCGCACCCTGCGCATCATCACTTTGACACCAATATGTACAAACTCTTTGGCGTCAACTATATGCCCATAATCACCAGCCGTGGCTGCCCCAGTGCATGCACCTTTTGTTTAGCCTCCAAGATGTGCGGACACAAATTTAGAGGAAGAAGCCCCAGTAAAGTTGTAGATGAGCTGGAATGGTTACGCGATGAGTTTGGCGCAGGTGCATTCGCATTCTACGATGACACCTTTACCTACGATTTGCAACGCGCCTATGCGATTTGTGATGAGATGCAAAAACGCAAAATCAACTTACCCTGGGATTGCCGCACCCGAGTAGACCGAGTCTCTAGGGAGCTTTTGGCAAAGCTCAAAGCCACCAACTGCCAGCTAATCCACTTCGGCGTCGAATCAGGTAGCCAAGAAATGCTCAAACTTATGCGCAAAGGCACCACCGTGGAACTAAACGCCCAAGCCATCCAGTGGGCCAAAGAAGCCGGCATTTCCGTTGCCGTCTCACTTGTTATTGGCTATCCCACTGAAACACCCGAGATGCTTGAGCAGACCATCGAGTTTCTCTACAAAACCAAACCCGACTATGTCTATATGTGTGAAGCAGTCCCCTACCCCGGCACCGAGTTAGCCTATTTCATAAAAGAACTCGGATTAGAAGTGGATGCCAACTGGAACCAATACCGTGAAGAAACCCAAATCTTCAAAAATACCTTGTTACCGCTTGAAAAGTTGGAAGAAGTCAAAAAAGAATTCTTTGACAACTATTTCTCCTACAGTTACTTTTTACGTAAAAAAGTAAAGAGGGACTTTTACAGCCAAATCATGGCCCGTGCAGCACTCAACCATCGAATATGGAACAACAAAACACTCCGCTGGGGATTTAAAAAAATCAGCAAACTTCGCACCCCCAAAAAAAGCAAAGGTGGCTACAGCACCTCAGAACAAGATCAACAAACATAACAACGCGCTTCAGCCTATCTGAGTGTTGACGCCCACTATATTGGTGTAAACTGAAACAACGCTTATTGCGGAAGGAAATGAAACAGTGACAAATTGTCACGGTTAACTGGAGTTTGGACAGTTGAGCAACTTGAAGCAGACAGGTGCAAAATCTTTTTTAAGTTGGAGGGGAGGGTTTATGGTTAGCTATCTGGAAAGAGGGTTATTACTTGACACAGAATGGTCCTTTACTTATGACTTCTTGGCGGGCAACAGGTGCCTGTAATGCTCGTTGTCTATATTGCAATGTTGATGCTACGGGTGCGCATGCGCCAAGAGAGATGACGACTCAAGAAGCGTTTCATCTGGTTGATGAAGTTCATAAATTTGGTGTTCGATGGTTTGGTATAAAGGGTGGTGAGCCGCTAACCCGGCCTGATATTTTTGAGATTGTGCTGTATGCGAAAAATAAGGGTCTAAATGTTTGTCTGCTAACCAATGGTGCATTTGTTGATGGTTCAATCTATGATAACTTGGTTAAAAATCAGGTTTGGTCCTCAGTAAGTATTGATGGCCCTGAGGAAATCAATGATCAGCTACGCGGTAAAGGATCCTACAAGAAAGCTTTGGCGGCTATTGAGAAACTCGCTGCAGGGAAAATTCTAAATGGGTTAGCTTGTGCGATAACTACCATTAACTATGAACACCTCGACCATGTTGCAGAATTGGCTGAGAAATACAAGGCGAATTTTGTTTGGTATAATCATTTGGTGCCCAGCGGCAGAGCTAAATCTACCATGGACCTCACTCCAACTCCGGATCAGTATGAGTGGACGCTTAATCACATCTGGGATATTACAGAAAAATACAAAAACAAATTTGAGGTTCATGTCCACTGTCCCCACTTCGCCAGAGTCGTCAAACAACGCCTATCTGAGGACGAATTTAATCACTGGTATGAAAAAGAGTTCCATGGCAAATGTACCTACTTTGCCTTTGGCGGCTATCTTAGCGTAACTGAGAACGGCGATTTAATCCCCTGCTTCTACACTGACCTCCAGCCCAACGAACCCATGATGCTGGGAAACATACGCAACAAAACCCTAACCACCGCATGGGAAGATGTCAAAGCCTCACCCTATTACAACAAATTCCAAGACCGAAACGTCCTCAAAGGCAAATGCGGCGTATGCGAATACAGAGAAATCTGCGGCGGATGCCGAAACCGAGCCTACGCCTACACAGGCGACATAGCCGAATCCGACCCCGCATGCAACTATATCCCCAAAGCACTACGCAAACAAGAATAAACCTCATAAATCAACAACAACACCTGCCCACCATTTATTTTATTTAATCAACATTATTTTTTGGCACTTATACGTTAAACAGGGCTCTACAACAGGGTTCAGTTCTTGGGGATTATTCCCATGAAATAGGAGGAGTACATGAGTTGCTTACAAAGTATAAGCAGTTAAAAATGCTCTGCCAAATGGGAAATGCTTCTCATAGACTGGCAGATACAGAACAAGGTACACAAATATTATTTGGAAAAAAATAAAGGGAGAGTTTGGTTGATTGATTGGTTGTTTAGCGTTTTCTGAGCAGTAATACGATGGCTATTAGAGATAGGACTATGGCGATGATTATGCCGATAAAGGCTGGTAAGATGTAGGCGTCAGCAGCGGATCCGGGGGATTGGGAGGGGTTTTGGGTTGGAGAGTTGGTTTCGCCTACTGTGAAGTAGGTTGTTGATGCTGAGGGTCCGTAGGCTTCGGAGCCTGCAAAGGATGCATAGATTTGGTAGGTGCCTGTGATCTCAGGTTCAAAGGTGAAGGCATAGTTGCCGCTTGCGTCGCTTAGGGTTTCGCCTAGGATGATATAGTTGTTGTTGGGATCAATGGCAGCAAAACTAACGGGGACACCTGTGATGTTTAGAGGGGCGGGGGCTTGTTTGTAGAGGTGTTGCATCCAAGCGGTTTGGTCGGCGTCTGAGATTGCGGGGGTGCCTTTGAGTGAGAAGTCGGGTTTGTCGTTGGTGTTGCGTCGGCCAGATTCTGTTTGGTCGGTGACTGTGCCGGTAAGGGTGATTTTGCCGCCAAGGAGTGATGAGCCTTGGGGTGCTGAGACTGTGGTTGCGCTTGGGCCGCGGCCAAAGCAGTAGAGTTGATTGTCATAGGCATTGAGGGCGATGAGGCGCCCGTCGGCTAGAACAAAGTTGCTACCGGCATTTCCAGAGGGCATCATAACGCCATAGACTGGAAAGTTCCATAGTCGTGCGCCATTTGATGCGTTAATACACTGTAAGACATTTCCACTTTCTAGGACTGGACCAGGAGAGTGTCGACCGGTGCCGATGTAGATTCGGCCATCATAGGAAATTGCGCCCACATTCATAGGATAGGTGCCAAAGACCGAATCGCCCAGATATTCATTAGCTGCAGTAAAGTTCCACATATAGCCTGTTCTCAAGTCAATACCAATCAAAACACCGCCATATCCGCTGGATAGAAGCATATTGCCGTATCGGTTAGTATTGAAACCATAGTAGTCTGCTTGTGGTACAGTGACATTCCAGAGTTGGGTACCGGATTTAGCGTCAAATCCCCAGCGTTGAAGCAGTCGGGTGGACTGGTAGACCACAGTTGCGGTTTCTTTGTCGATTGAGTACACACCTGTTAGGGTGATGGAGGCGTTGCTCTCAGTTGATGAGAAGGGAGGGGAGAAGGTATTGCGCCAGAGTTCTTTGCCTTCGTTGCCTTTTGAGAGATCAATCGCAAGGACAAAAGCTGGAACGACTCCGCGTTCATCGTTGCGTCCAGGTGTTGCAAATATAGCGTATTCGCCTTCGCGTATAGCTTGAAGAGTGGCGGTCTGGTTTAGCAAGGTGTTGGATGGACCGGAGATGTTGGGAATAGAAAAGTTGCCGGTGATCATCAGATTGCCGTCATGGACTATGTTGTATGCAACAGCGGTGCCCCAAAACGGAGTGGTAGATCCTCCCCCGCCTCCACCTGAGGGTCGCCACTGCCAAGCATCGGTTCCGTTTATTCCACTAACCATGGTACCTGCAGAAGTGTTCCAGATGGTCATGTAGGGTTGGGTACCTATGTTAGTCACGTTGTAGCGAAGTATGCTTCCGTCCATACCATAGACTGGTGTGCCACCTGTGGAGACGTTGGCTATGTAGGTTACATGTTGGAGGGTGTGTGCGTCAAGGATGTCCCAGATGGTTCCAAAACTGTTTGATGTGAGGGATGTTTTATTTACGTTGGAAGCCCCGCTGTTTACGGTTAGGGTCAAATCAGGGTTTAGGGTTACGTTGGATAGTCGAACTATGTCAGGCAGGTTGGCGTATGTGACGGGTCGGTAGAGGTAGGGAAAGCCGCCATTTTGGTTAGGTGAGGAGTAATCGTAGACCTGGCCAAATGTTGGAGCGATATCGGTATAGTTTTCGTAGAGGGTTTCGCCAGTGTAGAGGTCAACGGCAGCCCAGCCTTGTGCGCTAGCGCCTGTGTAGCGGGGTTGGTAGTGGATTTTACCGTCGATAACAACGGCAGTAAAGGCTAGACCTTGATAGTGGTATTGTGCAAAGCCAGAAGTGCCATAGCGGTTGTCCATTAGGCCGCCTACCCAGTAGGGTTTTGTCCACAGGATATGGGCGCTGCCCGGACCGGGACTGTAGCTGAAGTAGGAGGAGCCTTCGTTTGCGCTGCCTTGGGGCCATTGGTTAGCTGCACCGCCGATCCAGTTGCCGGTGAGGGTGTAGTAGAGGTGCATGTTGCTTGAGATGGGGCGGGTCCAGTAATCTTGGGGAACAGGGGCATCGTTTCGGGTGGGAACGGGTTGGGTTTGGACTTGGAAAGTGATAAGGGGGCTGAAAGCTTCGCTGTAGACGTTTTGGGTATCGGCGCCAATGTTTACAGTTTGGGAGGGGAAAAATGCTTGGGCGGTGTATGTGCCGGTTTTTTCGGTGGCCTGAATATAACATAGGCTGCACCGGTGGGATCGGTTCGTTCGATGGGTATGGTGGTGTTGGCGCCATCGGGGTCGGTTATGATGATCTGTAGGTTTGACCAGCCGCGTTCGCTCTGAATTGGGCCTGTGCCATACGGGGGTATATCTGCAGTCCAGGTGAGTATGATTAGTTCTTGGTTTAAGCCTACGCTGGGGCTGTTTACGGCGATGTAGATATAGGAGTTGAAATAGGCGGTTTGTGCTGAAGCACTCATAAGAATTGTCGATACTGCGATTGTTAACAGCAAGAAAACTGAAATCACAGAAAAAAGATTTTTTTTATTTTTTATTTTCATAAAGTTTCCTCATTATTTTTACGAGAAATCAATCAGTTATGCTTCTCGTTAAAAACAGCAAAAAAGCTCATAAGTAGTGATTGCAAGAATACTTATTAAATTTGCGGCAAAAACAATTAAACCTACGCTAACTAATTGCAAATAAACCAGCACTGACACAACACTAAAAACCAGAGGCCGCCACACCAAACAACCACCAACCAAAACCACAAACCCAACAAAACCACCCAATTTTTGGACAAGAAATCAATATATCTCATAACCCCCCTATCTACACCATCGGGGGTAAGATCATCAAAAAAATCTTTGTAACCATCCTTTTTGCAATCCTCCTCCTTAGTTCCGGAGTTGCCTCAATCTCACTCTATGGACAAACACAAGCCGCAACCACCAGCCGCTTAGATCAATACGAGTGGCCCCAATTCCAAGGCGACTCCGCCTATACCCGCTTCTCTGCAGGTCCAGCCCCCAACACATCAACCATAACCTGGAAAGCAGATATACCCAACATCCAACCCTACATAGCCGCCTTTAATGGCAAAATCTATGTTACCAACCACACCCATGTCTTTGCACTCAACCAAGATGGCGACATTGTCTGGCAAACCAAACTCCCAGAAGAAACACATTGGCCCATAGCCTACAAAATTGACAGCACACACATGATAGTTGAGAGTTACTGTCTCAACCCCCAAACCGGAGATATACTTTGGAAAAGCCCCGATTTTAACACCTACACAGGCATCTTTAACACCAATGTCTACAGTCCAGAACAGAAAATGTTCTACACCAAAGTCAACTCCACCATTGTTGCTTGGGACTTCAGCAATCCTACAAAGCCGCCCTCAGTAGCGTGGACGACCTACATTCGCGGCGGCGGCATAACAGGCATCGGCATCACCTATGGAGATGGAAAAATCTTTACCGGATCGTTCCAAAACATGCAATATGCCCTTGACGCTAAAACCGGCAACATCATTTGGAGTACCCCCACCAAAGGCCCCATGATATTTACAGGCGCATATTCCAATGGACTGTACTTCAAGGGCGGAAGTGATGACAACACCATGTATGCCTTCAACGCCACTAATGGCAACATTGTCTGGCGATACCGGCCTGATACAGATGGCTATTTCACCACGGGATGCGCAGTCGCCTATGGATTGGTGTATGAGATGAACAAAGATGGTTATCTCTATGCCTTTGACATGTACACAGGTGAAGTGGTCTGGAAATACAAAGGCCCAAATGACACCCTGATGTGGCCAGGCATGCCCTCAGTAGCAGATGGCAAACTCTACATGACCACCGGCCAAACAGCTCAATACAACGCCGAGAGCGGCATATCCGAGTTTTCCTGCATAAATGCCTACACCGGCAAAAAAATCTGGTCCCTAAACATAGAAGTCCTGCCACCCCGAGAATCAGTGGCCATCGCCTACGGCACACTCTACCTTATCCCCGGAGACGTAACAACAGCGGTAGATACCATCTCAGGTAATGAGTACACAACCGTTAATCAAATTTGGGCCATGCAGAACACTGGTGAACAAAATAACATACCCCCAACAGTGAGTGATTGGCCGCAGTGGCGTGCAGACGCAACCCACTCCTCCACCGCAGAAATCGGACCAAAAAATCTCACGGTAGAGTGGCGGTTTAGCACAAAAGGCGCCGTTAGTTCCTCACCCTCAATAGCAGATGGCGTACTCTACGTGGGTTCACAAGATAAAAACATCTATGCCCTAAACGCCTACACCGGCGATCTACTTTGGAAATTTGCCACCAACAGCCCCGTAGAATCCTCACCCGCAGTAGCCAATGGCAAAGTCTACACTGGAGGAGATGATGGCTATGTGTATTGTCTAAATGCAAAAACAGGCAAACTCTTGTGGAAGACCTTTGTCAATGGCGATCTACCCTTCACATTTGGCAATTTAGTCTTAAAATCCTCCCCCGCGGTAGTGGATGAGGTGGTTTATGTGGGTTCCCTAGACAACTACCTATATGCGCTAAATGGCAATACGGGCGATATTAAGTGGCAAACAAAAGCCAAGGGCCCCATAGAATCCTCCCCTGCTGTAGCTGATGGTGCAGTCTATTTTACCGCCGAAGAACCCAACGCAGGTGCACTCTACAAACTAGATGCCGCAACCGGAGAAATCATGTGGAAATATGAGATTCCCTATCGTATATCGTTTGGCGGCGGCACCCAAATGCTGGGTTCACCCTCCGTTGCAGAGGGCCTAGTGTTTGCGTCCTCTAATTGGGGGGATTACTACTGTATCGAAACCAGTAGCGGCAACATGCTGTGGCACTTCTCAAACCCCACCGCCACAGAATTTATTGTATCCTCACCAATCTATGTCAAAGACGGCACCGTGCTACTAATTGACAAATTCGATCTAGCATGTGTCGATGTTTCTAACGGCTGGACAAAGTGGACCACCTACACAGGTGATGAACTCTACGTCTCCCCCTCATATGCCGATGGCAAAGTCTACATGGCAACCAGCCAACGTCATATCTTGATCTTTGATGCCGCAAATGCCGGTGCCAAAATCGCAAACGTCACCCTCCCCTCAAGCACCTGGTCCTCACCTACAATAGCTAACGGTAAACTCTACATAGGTTGCAATGACTGGAATATCTACTGCTTCAAAGAAGACACCCCCGAACCTCTAACAACCCAAACCCCACCCCCAAACAGACCGGCAATAATATCATCAGAAACAATCTTTGGTGTCATAATCACAGCAATCATAATCTTAGCTACCATAGCAATAATCTTCAAAATTTACAGTCACAACAAAAAATAACAACCAACACACCGCTCAAATACACTACCGCCTTTCTTTGGTTTAATTGGTAAGTACTTAACAGCACAGGCTACTGGTCTAACAAAAGAAAAGCGACAGCAAAGTCACTTGAAATTCAACTATTCAGAGGTCGGCAGTAAAATAATTTTGGAAGGGATCAAGAGGTACAGTAAGTGATATATAACGAGGTTTTGAGTATCAAAGTGTGTTTGATATCATCGCTTGGTTAACCCAAAGTACCCTCCACTTAGGTATTACAACAGCTGTAGCAGTGCTTGTTTTTGCGATTGTGTTGGATTTGATTTTAGGGGATCCCTCACCCAACTATCCCGACAAGTTGGCGTTTAAGTTACATCCTACGGTGTTGATGGGTAATTTCACTAAAAAAATTGAACCCTACTTCAAAAATCCTGATCCTAAAATGGAAAAGTTTCTAGGGGTCTTGCTGGGCTTAACAGTTATTGTTGCGTTTGCCGCACCCACATTTTTTGGGTTATGGGCGGTCTATACGTTTTTGCCGAGCTATCTCAATATATTGTTCTATGCAGTCATTGGCATAATATTACTAAAAATGACTATCTGTATCAAACTTGAAACAGACTGGGCTAAAGCAACTGCTACGGCTATCAATCAAGATGACGCGGCAGAGACTAAAAAATATGTTCATTTCTCGCGCCGGGACAGTAAAAACCTCAACGCCACCCAGATGGGCAGTGCTGTTATAGAATCGATGTCTGAGAACCTAATTGACTTTAAACTCTCACCTATGATGAGCTTTGCATTATTTGGAGTCACAGGCGCGATAGCGTTTCGCGCCATAAACAACCTAGATGGTATGGTGGGGTTTAAGACCAAAGAGCACATAAACACCGGCTGGTTTAGCGCCAATCTCGATAACTTTGTTAATTATATCCCTACGCGTCTAACGGCATTGTTAATGATTGTTGCTGCAGCCATTTTGCGTATGGATGCCAAAAATGCGTGGCGAGTCGCTCGGCGCGACCATAAAAAAACGCCTAGCCGCAATCATGGCTGGCCTATGGCCGCCGTTGCAGGAGCACTTCGTATTCAACTTGAAAAACCCGGCCAATACATCTTGGGCGATCCACAGGAGCCGCTAACAGGAGACAAGGTCTTAGGTGCGCTAAAGATCCGTGATGTGACCATTGTGCTCTGGGGCTTGTTTTGTGTGTTGGTGTTGGTTTTGGTGCGGCTCTGGTTTTTCCCGATGTAGGGTAAACATTAAATCAACGGGCGATATGGCTGTATTGAAGGCTCGTCGATGCGTGTTTGCTTAATTAATCCTCCGCGAATTCAGCCCAAGGTTTGGGGTAAACCCAACGTTTTTCCACCCATAGTCATGGTATCAGTGGCAGCAGTGCTTGAGAGAGATCATCATCAAGTCAGCATCATTGATGCACCCACTGAGGGATGGGATAATTTGCTTGAGCTGGATGCAACCAAGTACCGGGTGGGGTTGAGCACCGAAACAATTGCCAAGCGCATCCAAGGCTTCAAACCCGATATGGTTATTGTGGAGATTCCTTTCTCAGGTTGGTCTAAAGCCGCCTATGAAGTTATCACGCTTACAAAAAATATAGATAAAACCATCACCGTTGCACTGTTTGGTCTCCATCCCACGGCGCGTCCCAAGGAGTGTTTAGAGGACAGTGAAGCAGACTTTGTTGTAATAGGTGAACCCGAAATCACCATCAAAGAATTGGTTGGGGCATTGGAGAAAAAAACTGATTTGGGTGGTATTGATGGGGTGGGCTATAGAAAAAACGGAGGCATACAACTAAACCCCAAGCGCGCCTTTATTGAGGACCTGGATACTCTGCCTATGCCGGCTAGGCATCTCTTACCGATGCAAATCTATGCCGATGCGGTTAAGGAAAATCCTCTGCGTGGAGAAATCACCCAACCCAACACCATAGTCATCACCAGCCGTGGTTGTCCTTTTAGCTGTGTTTTTTGCACTCATGCCATTGTGTGGGGTAAAAAATGGCGCGCGCGAAGCCCAAAAAATGTGGTTGATGAACTGGAGCATCTCATCAAAACCTACAACATCAAACAAATCGACTTTGCCGATGACAACCTAACCTGGGATCCTCAGCGTATGGCAACTATATGTGACCTAATTGTGGAGCGTAATCTGCGCTTTGAGTGGTTCACCCCAAATGGTGTTCGTGCGGATACTCTAAGTGAGGAATTGTTGCGCAAGATGAAGCGCGCGGGATGTAAAAAAATCCGCGTCGCCCCTGAATCAGGCGTGCAACGTATCGTCTCTGAGGTGGCCAAGAAGAATTTAGATCTAAAAAAAGTCGAAGCCGCCATTGTAGCCTGTAAAAAAGTGGGAATAAAAGTGGGCGTCTTTTTTGTTATGGGGTTAATCGGGGAGACCAAAGCCGATATAGAACAAACTATTCAATATGCCTACAAGCTCAAGGGGTTGGGTGCGGAGAGTTTTATTTTTAGTATAGCTATGCCAGTTTATGGCACCGAATTCTATGAACAAACAAAAGCAGGAGGATATTTGCGCGAAGACTTTTGTGACTATGCTCTAGCTGCCACCGAACCTCTAATTGAAACCGCAGAGTGGACCGCGCAAGACCTAATGGAGCTATGCATGAAAGCCAATGCCATAAACCGCACCCTAACCTACAAAAAACTGCTCACCGCCATGCGCAATCCACAAAGAACTCTACGAATGCTACATGGAAAATAATCAGGTTAGAGCCCGCTTCCAGTTTCGACAGGTTTACGGTGGTAGTTATTTGCCAAACCGATGAGGACATATTTTACGGCATACATAGCAACTAACTTCCCATTTGGCATTTACCAGTTTGAAGCACATTCCAGCGCATTCGCTTTTCCCAAATAAATCAGGAGTGGCCAAGGCTTTTGAGGGGCATAGTTCGACGCATTTGTTACAATTGTCACAAACAATATCTTGGATTTTTTTATCGGGTGTTAGCTCAGCATCGGTGAGAACCGCACTGAACCAGAGAAGATTACCATAGACAGGATGGGTGAGTAAATAATTCCGATTGATAAGACCCAGTCCAGCCAATTCAGCGGCATGTTTTAGAGATATAAGGCCGAATTGTTTGCCATTCACCCATTTGCCGCCAAACCCGCTTATATCGCGGGCTTTGTATCCAGCAGTTTTGATTTGTTTTGCTACATCTTTTGCTATGCCGTTTATTTTTTCTATCATTACTTTCCGATGAGCAGTATATTCGGCTGAATTGCGCAGGGCTTCTTGGGAGAAGGATGCCCCTAAAACAATCACGGAAAGGCAACCGGCGAGGTGGTCGGAGGGTTTAAAGCCCTGGGGTGCTAAACCGAAATCTTTGGAAGCAGCTATCCCAACTACACTGGCGCCGGCATTTAAGCCGAAGGTTTTCACTATTTCGCTGTTTAGCACTTTTTTTGGTTTAGCCATATTTTTCAGTCCGTTAGTATGCCGGTTGTTGGGTGTGTTGGGGGAGGGTGGTTAGTTTCTTTTAAGTTTGAGTTTTATGTTGGCGACTAGGTGCATACCTACAGTTATGGCGGTGTAGATTTTGAAGCGCCGGCGTTTGTCCATGAAGTATGCGCGTCTTAGGTAGTAGTGGTGGAATGCACTTTCGCGGAGCTTTCCGAGTTCTTTCATGCTTAGTTGGGGGGTCTCAAAGATGGGACGGGTAGTGTCGTATTTGTCAAAGTCGGTGACACGCAACCAGCCATTGGCGATGACTTGGTCGTAGAGGGGTGTGCCGGGGAAGGGAGTTGCGACGTTGTAGAATCCTACTGCATCGGGGGCGATTTTTTCGACGAATTTTATGGTTTTCCAGGCACTTTTTTTGGTTTCGCCGGGGAAGCCTAGGATTACGTTGGGTACGGGTTTCATGCCGGCTTCGCGGACCCAGCCCATGACTTTTTCGGTTAATTCGGGGGTGATGCCCTTTTTCATGGCGTCTAGAACTTGTTGGGTGCCTGATTCGATGCCGCACCAAAATGAGATGCAACCTGCTTCTCTCATTTTTATGAGAAGTTCTTTGGTGACCATGTCGACGCGGCTACCGCAGTTCCACTCGATTTTTAGGTTGCGTTTTATGATCTCGCTACAGAGTTCTTCTACGAGGGCTTGGTCGACTGTGAAGGCGTCGTCGCAGAAGGTGAATTTGGTTTTGCCATAGGTTTTGTAGAGGTATTCTAGTTCGTCAACTACGTTTTGGGCGCTTCGCATGCGGTATTGTCGTCCGTGCATACGTACGGTGCAACAGAATTCGCACCAGTACACGCAACCACGGCTCATGGATAGGTAGAGGACATCTTCGTATTCTTTGAATTTTTCCATGGGCCAGAGATGGCGTGCAGGGAAAGGTAGTGAATCCAGGTCCTCGATATAGGGTCGATCGGGAGTGCGGACAATTTTGTTGTTTTTTCGGTAGGTGAGGCCTAGGACGTCATCGTAGGGTTTGTTGGCTTCGAGGTGCTGGACCAATTCGAGGATGGTGGCTTCGCCTTCTCTTCGGATAACCAGGTCGAGTTCGGGGCATTCTTCTAGGGCGTGGTCGTCCCAAAATGTTACATGGGGTCCGCCTGCAAGGGTTGTGCAGTTTGGAAGGGCCTGTTTTGTGGCTTTGATGAGGTTTAGGCCGGATTTGTAGGTGAGTGTGGAGGAGGTTATGCCCACTATGTTGGGTTGGCGTTTTTGGATTTCTTGGGTAAATTGCTCTAGGGAGAGTTTTTCAACTTGACAATCTATGACATCAACTTTGTATCCGTTTTTTTCTAGGACTGCGGCGAGGTAGCCTAAACCCAAAAGCGCAAAGGGCCAGTGCATAACAGCACCCACGGGTGCTGCAGGGTTAACTAGGGTTATGTGGGGTTTCATTTCTGCTTCACACCAACTTGCCTCTTGATGGGAACGCTTTATGCTTAAACATTTCGCATCTCCACAAACCAGCCACCCAGACTTAGCGCGACTCACAAAGATAAAAGAGAAGTATGTTAAAACTGGGGGGGTTTCTGCGGAACATCTTTAGCTTATCTTGGTTTGTATAGAAATATGATAAACCAAAAGATGTTGTGTTTTGGTCTATTGTTATTATTGCTCTTGTTTTCAAGTATGGTTTATGCAACAACATCAACAACAGCAGTAGCTGTAAATCAATCTGAGGTTGGTTTGTTGTGGTGGCCGATGTTTCGGGGTGATTTAGTGCATAGTGGGTTTTCTTCTACGGAGGTGCCGCCGTTGTCTAATCAGACTCTTTGGAAATTTAATACGGGGGGTCAGGTTGGTTCGCCTACCTATAGTGATGGGGTGGTTTTTGTTGGGTCATATGATCATAGAGTTTATGCTTTTAATGCTGATACAGGTGATGTGGTTTGGGTTTATGTTACGGAGGGTATAGTGGTGTCTAGACCTGCGGTTGCTGAGGGTGTGGTTTTTGTTGGGTCTGAGGATTATAATCTCTATGCTCTGGATGTGGCTACGGGTAGAAAGCTTTGGAGTTACTCAACGGGGTATTATGTGGATTCCGATCCCGTTGTTGCTGGTGGGGTGGTGTTTTTTGGTTCAGAGGATAACAAGGTTTATGCGCTAAAAGCAGATACAGGGGAGTATCTTTGGAGTTTTGCGGCTGAGGCGGAGATTATGTTGTCCTCGGTAACGCTAAGTGGGGGTATGGCCTATGTTGGTTCACTGGATAATAATATCTATGCTCTCAACATGACCAATGGGGAATTGGTTTGGAAATATATAACGGATGCAACTGTTGCGTCTACCCCAGCGGTTATGGATGGCACGCTTTATGTGGGATCCTCAGATGGCAAACTCTATGCCCTAAACGCCGCAACGGGTAGTTTGCAGTGGCAATTTGTTACAGGGGCAGCTGTTTACTCCTCTCCGGCAGTATCGGACGGGGTGGTGTTTGTGGGTTCGATGGACAACCACATCTATGCAATAGATGCCGCAAGCGGGGAGATGGTTTGGAATTATGCTACAGGGGCAGGGGTTGCCTCATCACCGATTGTTTGGGGGAATGTGGTTTATGTGGGATCAGATGATAGTCAAATCTATGCGCTAAACGTCAAGAAGGGTAGTCTTGTTTGGAGTTTTTTGACTGGGGATCAGGTGATTTCGCGTCCCGAGATTGCGCAGGGATGGGTTTATGTGGGATCCTCAGATGGCAAACTCTATGCCCTAAACGCGTTAGATGGCGGGTTGGTTTGGAGTTTTGCAACAGGTAAAAAGGTTGACTCCTCACCCACCGTTGGGGAGGAGGGGTTGGTTTATGTGGGTTCGCATGATGGCAAAGTGTATGCACTAAATGCTTCAACGGGTATGGCGGGTTATGATTGGGAGATGCACAACAGTGCAATTTGGAGCTACGATACGGGTGATATGGTAATGTTTTCCTCACCAACAATCAGTAATGGTGTGGTTTATGTTGGAAGCTATAATGGCAAAATCTATGCCTTAGATGCCTATACAGGAGTTTGTCGGTGGAGCTATCAAACAGGCTATGCAATTGTCTGCTCACCCACAGTTTATGGAGAGGTGGTGTATGTGGGTTCAGAGGATTATAGTCTCTATGCACTAAACACCAAAGCCGGCAGTCTACTGTGGAAGTATGAAACTGATGATCAGATTATGGTGTCTTCTCCCGCGGTCTTTGAGGGTATTATCTATTTTGGCTCAAATGATGGTTATCTCTATGCTCTAAACCAAAACAATGGCTGTTTGGTGTGGAAAACGCAATTGGGGGATTATGTGGTTTCTTCCCCGGCCATAGCCAAAGAGGAGGGGGTAGTGTATGTGGGTTGCTATGACCACAATCTCTATGCGCTAAACACAACAAATGGCGAGGTGATTTGGAATTATCCCACAAAGGGCGCAGTTTTGTCCTCGCCTGCCATCGCCTACAACAAGGTCTATGTGGGCTCCGAAGATGGAGGGCTCTATGCACTAAACGCAACAGAGGGCACCCTTGCATGGACCTATCAAACAGGGGGTAGTGTTAGCTCCTCACCTGCTATCGCATCAGATATGGTGGTGTTTGGATCTGAGGATGGCAAAATTTATGCGCTAAACACTCAAACCGCAGAACTCAAGTGGAGCTATCAAACAGGCGGCGCAGTGGTTTCCTCCCCCGCCCTTGCAAACAATGCAGTATATGTAGGCTCATATGATCATCTCATCTATGCAATCGGCAACCCAAACAATAACCCTCAAAAAAACGAAAACCAACCAACACCCCATTGGATGATTCTGCTCCTATTTAGCAGTCTTTTTCTAATCGGCGCCGTGGCGCTGATACTTTGGATACGACAACACAAACACAACCCCACAACATCCAATACATACAAAAATCCTCAAACCAAGAGCAGGGGTTAGCAAAGTTCATAAGCAAAAAACCCGCCATAACTACCCAACCGTGAACATGATGATGCCTAACAAGAAAATAGCTCTCATCACACCACCCCTTCTCACCGACATCGGACACCATCCCCTCTTCCCCCCGCTGGGACTAGCCTATCTGGCAGCGGTTTTAGACCAAAATAATTTTGAGGTTAAAATCATCGACTGCCCAGTGAACCGCTATGACTACACCAAACTCCAAGCTGAGCTGACAGCCTTTGAACCCGCAATAATTGGCATAGGTTCTATGACACCCATCGCAGAAGCCGCTTTTCAAACCGCACAAACCGCAAAGCAAGCCTGCCCAAACGCCCAAATCATACTAGGCGGACCTCATGCCACATTCCAAGATAGAGATATTCTCACAACAGAAAAATCCATAGATCTAATTGTGCGAGGCGAAGGCGAAGAAACACTTCTCGAACTGGCAAACCAAACCCAAACAAACAAACCCCTAAACGACATAAAGGGCATATCTTTTCGCAAAGACCAAGAAATCATCCAAACCCCCAACCGTCCGCCCATTCAAAACCTAGACACTCTCCCCCGACCAGCCTACAAATATGTACCCATCGAGAAATATTGGGTTCAGGGCCAAAAACTACTCTCAGTTATAACCAGTCGCGGCTGCCCCTACAAATGTCCCTTCTGCGTCGCCTCACAAATGTTTGGCCAACAATTCCGCGCGCGAAGCCCCAAAAACGTACTAGATGAACTGCAGTGGCTACAAAGCGAATACGGTGCTGAGGGTATAGCATTCCAAGATGACACCTTAACCTTTGATAAAAAAAGAGCCGCTGACATCTGTGAGGGAATGATTGAGCGCAAAATTAATCTGCGATGGGGATGCGGCACCCGAGCCGACACCGTCACTAAAGAACTCCTGCAAAAAATGGCCAAAGCCCACTGTGACGAAGTCATGTTTGGCATAGAGTCAGGTTGTGAACAAATGCGCCAAACCCTAAAACATGGCGTCACCAACCAGCAATGTCACAATGCCATAAAATGGGCCAAAGATGCAGGCATGTTTGTTACAGTTTCAGTTATCATAGGTTACCCCGGTGAAACTAAACAAACCCTCCAAGAAACCCTAGACTTTGTACGCAAAACCGAACCTGATGACGCATGGCTCTGTCATGCTACGCCCTTTCCAGGCACGCAACTAAGAGAACTTGTTGAGAAAAATGGCTGGAAGATGTCAGAGGACTGGAAAACATATAGCACCATGAACGCTATTTTTGAAGATCCCAATCTACCTGCTAAAGAAATCGCTCAAATGCGCAAGCAATTCTACAATAAATTCTACTCCATAAGCTATATCATGCGCCAAGCAAAGAAAGGATATCTTCAAGGTAACATCTACAGCAAAATAATGACCCGCACTGCCGCAAACTATAATCTATGGCGAGCTATGTCAGCATTTCACCGATAAAGAATCGATTGTTAAACCTTGAGGCAACCGCCGTTCTTTATTTTATTAAACATTTTTTGGCAAAATTTGCTAAGTGAAGTAAAAAAAGAGAAAGAGAGGAAGTTTGTTGTTTGTTTAGGGGCGTTTTCTGAGCATGAGCATAATCAGTGCGCCGATTATGACTATTGCGATGATTATGGCTGCGACTGCGGGTAGGAAGTAGGTATCAGCAATGCCAGGGCCTGGGGTTTCAGTGGGTGCTTGTGTTGGAGCGACTTCGTCGACTGCAAAAGCAGTGCGTGCAGTAGATGGCCAGTAGGATTCACTGCCGCTAAAGCGTGCATAGACAGTAAATTTACCCTCGATGTCAGGTTTCCAGTTATAGCTAAAGAAACCCGTTTCATCCGCAGTTGTTGTACCAATAGGGCGATAGTTGTTGTTGCTGTCTAGTACTGAGAGTTCAACAGTAACACCGGTAATATTGTTTGGCATGAGTTGTTGCATGTAGACATATTCCATCCATGCGCTTTGGCTCTCATCAGATACTGCTGCAACTCCATTGGGGAATCGTGCAGATCTATCAGCGTCGCGTGTACCTGCAGATATGTCAAGAACTGTGCCTGTAAGAATAACACTGCTGCCAAAAGGAACAACGCCTGTACTTGTACTCACAGTGGTTTGAGATGGACCTTTGCCAAAGGTGTAGATTTGAGCATCATAACTGTTCCAGCCAACCATGTAGCCATCAGCAATAGCGCTGGGTTCACGAGCGTAGGTACCAAGAACACTCCAAACTATGGAGCCGTCTGTGATGTTGATTGCCATTTTGTGGGCATTGGTGAATAGCGGGGGGTCATACATGCGTCCTTCAGATAAGAACAGTTTTCCGTCAGCGATGCTGTGTGAACCAAAGTGCCAATATGGATAAATACCATAAGGTGTGTCATAGCCTGCGCTTCTAGGGGCAATGGTCCAATTGACAGTTGCGGTTGCTAAATCGATTGCGTTGACATAGCCGCCGAAGTCCCAGATGTAGCATTTGTCGTATGCAATAGCACCACCGCGAGATAGAGTACTAAGCGAATTGCCTTCCAAGGGGATGCCTTTGCCTATTTGTCGGCCGTTATTTATGTTGTAAACATAGGCTATGTTGAGGTCTTTGTCATGTGTAACATAGTAGCCATCGCCTGCTGCAACAACAGTGACTTCGTTGTATTGTTGGGTGTCTCGTTTAACTGGGCCCCAGAGTAGTGTGCCGTTTTTTGCGCTAATTCCAAGTTCAATTGAGTATTCTGTGCCAAATTGGTCTGTGAACATGGGTAGTTCTTGACCGTGAGATCTTAGTACGATGACCTCGTTTGTTCTTGCTGCGATGCTTAAAGCTGGCTTCTTCGGATCGTTTAGCTGGGTGATGTTTGTGGTGACACCGTTAATGGTTATGTTTTCTGGAAGTCGGACTGTCCATTGGACGCCGCGGTTGTATGGAATGTTATTTACCGGACGGATAGTTGAGGCACTGTTTGGTGCTAAGCATCGGGTTGAGTTCCACATGTTGAGGTAGAGGTTGGGATATGTACCGTTGATGTAGTACATGTATACTGCGCCTTGTGAGCTGTCTTCATCTGTCTCGATTAGACCTCTAGTTGTTGTTGTGTCGGAGAATTGAGATGCTACGCCTGTTATGTTTGCGATAAAGTAGCCGGTCATTGGGTCGTAGAGTTTCCAGAGGCTTGATGAGGCTGCTGCGACTAGGTAGGCTTGGGTTCCGTATTCTTGGACAGTGTGGAATTGCATGTTCCAGCCAAAGATCAAAGTTTCGCTGGTGTCTTTGTGCCAAACCAACTCCCCTGTGCGCAGATCAACTGCATCCCAGCCAGGTGTTCCACCAGCGCTGCTGTAGGTTGTGGGTGTGTTGGGGTAGAGTTTGTAGTATATGATGCCATTTAGGATAATGGGTTCAAATTGTCGATAGAGAATAGAGGTAGAGGTGTATTGTCTCTCCTGATCGCCGCTAATCGGACCGCCAACCTGACCGCCAAACGCGGTTGGTTTTACCCACATAATGTGGCCTGTATTGGGTGCTTGGCTGTAGGGATTAAAGTTGTTACCTGAACCATCATATCCACCGGTATCGGCAAATGAGGGACAGCCTAGACCGTACCAGTTGCCGCCAAGCTTAGACCACGCAAAGTTAGTTGAGTATATGGGTCGTGACCAATACTCGGTAGGCAGGGGTGCAAGGGGGTTTCCTATGACGGGTTCTGTTTGAACGGTAAAGTTTACGGCTTTACTCATTGCTGGTTGAATGTCGTAGTCAACTCCAGAGACTCGGATGGTTTGGCCTTTGTAGAATGCTTGGGCTGTATAGTTGCCCTCGACTTTGGGGACAAAGACTATACCTCCGACACCACCGGTTGTATCGCTGTCATAGGGACCAAAGGTTTCGTTTTTACCATCGGGGTGAACAAGGACAATCGACATATCTTTGAAGGTGCCTGGTATGGGTTTTGTGGAAAATAGGCTCAAGTACAAATCTTGGCCTACACCGACGGGATTAGGTTCAGCGTGGACTTCTAGATAGATGGGTATTTTTGGGTTTTCTGCGGATACAATTGAGACTAATTGTAATACTGTGGGCACTAATAGTGCGGCTAATAGAATCATTGCGAGAAAAGTTTTTGTTTTTTGCAAATTTTATTACTCCTTAAATTTATAAATAAAGTAGGTGAATTGATGGTACATATATAATTTGCGTAAAGTCACCCGACACCACTTTTAAATCTGAAACCACCATAAACATCACCTAATATCAAAAACAAAGAAGACAAAAGAGCATCCGAGGTTTTGTTTAAAGATCACAGTTGTTGAGTTTACGTAAACTTTATTATGGTTTTAACCCGTGATAAACTCTCAATTAAGAGGAGGATTATCGATGACAAAAGCTGAGGGTCTTGAAAAAAGCAAATCCGAAGGTTATGATTCACGGGAAAACTGGCCACCCTATACCTACAGGGACTACCCAGACATCCAAGCTCAAACTTATGAATCATTTATGGAGTTCCTAAACACTGAAAATACTTCAAACAGATTAATGGAACTCCAGCCATGGGTCTCAATCTGTGACTCTAGATGCGCATTTTGTTACTTCCCAACCACTGCATCAAGCAAAGTGCAAATAGAACCCTACTTGGATTTGCTCAAAAAAGAGTTAGCCATGTATGCACAAACAAAATATGTAAAGACAAGCACTTTTGATGAGATCGTTCTTGGAGGCGGAACACCTAGCGTTCTTAGTGCTGAGCAGATAATTGATCTTATGGATTTCTGCAAAGCCAACTTTAACACAAGCAAAGAATACTTTATCAAAATTACTGGATCATCAAAAACTTTGGCTATTAAAAAAATCGACAAACTAGCAGAGTATGGAGTCTACCAAATGGATATGGGCGCCCAAACCTTTGATGACAAACTGCGCCATGCACTCTGCTTACCTGACAGCGCAATAGATGTGGAAAAAGCAATCACTCATGCAAGAAAACTGGGTCTTGTTGTATGTGTGGATTTGATGTATAATCTGCCCGGTCAGACAATGGAGAGCTGGGAAGCCACACTCAAAAAAGCCATTGAACTAGACGCTGAAATTGATGCCTACTCGCTACATGTTGACCCCGGGACATTGCTGGAGCAGATGATTAAAAATGGACAATCACCCCCAACAGGCGATGCGGAATACGAGAAAGAAATGTATCTAAAAGCCTACGATATGCTCACCAAAGCAGGCTACAAAGCGGTGGGACATGACCGCTACAGTCGAGTTGAGTGGCATATGCGTGAGAACTGCCTCAACGGCTGGCCCTGGGGCGGTATTCTAACTACAGGCGCCGGATGCTTCATGGGATATCTTCAAAAGTTCTCCTACTCAAACATAGAAAACATTGAAGAATACATGGCCACAGTACGCTCAGGCAAACTGCCTATCTGCCGCCTCTCAGAATCTACCACCGAGGACATGATGCGTCGCACCATGACGCGACTCTACCTCCGATTAGCAGTTAACAAAAAAGAATTCCAAGAAAAATTCAACACCACCCCAGAGAACGTTTTCCCCAAACAACTACAAAAACTCAAAGACCAAGACCTAATCGAAATCGACGACAACGAAATCCGATTAACTAAAAAAGGCGCACTCTGGAAAGGCAACATCGCATGGGAATTCGCACCCAACCAAAAAACCTGATCCTTTTCTAATCCTTTTTTATCCGCTTAGGCCTTAGGCTTATTTTTAGAATACGTTCGTAAAATATTTTATTTGGTTACAAAAAGAAAGAGAGGGGAGTTTTTAATATCCAGAGTTAGAAAGATGCTTCTGAGGCTGGATACCATACCAAGTCATGACTTTAGCGAGAATTGGAACGATTACACCCAAAGCAATACTTGGCACGAAATTAACAACTACCGCCATCAAAGGATCAGTTGCCCAAGAGC
>WRCX01000014.1 GCA_009783705.1 Candidatus Bathycorpusculum hydrogenotrophicum
GTGGTGGGGTATCTGATGGTGGTGGGGTATCTGATGGTGGTGGGGTATCTGATGGTGGTGGGGTATCTGATGGTGGTGGGGTATCTGATGGTGGTGGGGTATCTGATGGTGGTGGGGTATCTGGCCGCGGGGCGCATCCTGTTTGCAGGTTTTACCATCCTGGGCGGTCTATGGGGGCGGTGCCTGCGAATGGGCGAGAGTACAAAGAGGCAGATTATTTTAATGAGCTTACAGAAGGATTCAAAAGAGGGTCATTATTAGCGAAAATACTATTTATTGCCTCTATTACAGGAAGTACTGTTGAAGAAATTGAAGATGAAGACTCTATTTATGTGCCAGAGGAAAACAAGGTTTATATAAATTATAAGAAGGACTTTAGTGAAGGTAAGTCTCTGATCTATTTTCATGAAATAGGTCATTTTATTGATTATAATCCTGGACCAAAGTATGATAAGTCTCACTTCTCAAATGATTCTACATTTGAGGCGTGCTTATTTGCTGACCTTTTGAAGTTATTTAACGAGGCAGATGCGATACAGCAAAAAGAAGACAATCCACAACGGGTGCCCTTTACAACCCTGAAGGATCTTCGCAGTAACAATATAGCCTACTTTAATAATCTATGCGAAACGATTGTAAATAAGATGGTCTCGGAACCTTGTTGGACAAGAGTATATGATATTTGTGGTGGGTTGCTATATTTTATCTTGGATCATATCTGTCCCCCTGCATTTACTATGTGCACACCTGACGGTTTTGCTTGTGGTAGGCATATGGAGGATGAGTGGACCGACCCCAGTGTCCCATATAAAGAGGCAATAGGGCATTTCTATGAATCCCAGTTTAACTCGGATTTAAATGCAGTTCTTAGAAGCTTTTTTCGCAGTGCACTCGAGCATTTTGAAACAGTAATGCTGGAGAATATGGTTAAGAGCCATGCCTCAAAATAGCTACTTGGTAGACAATAAAGTGATCCAAAAAATAATGCACCTTTGAACGCTTCCACCAGCCCTTATTTAACGAATTTTTTTGCCACCCAAAGCTATTATTCCAAATCAACCCACATCGCCGACTGAGCCGTAACTTATGTTTCGAAAAGAACGCGTCATATTCCAAGAAAAACCACACTGCTGGAGAAAATATCGGCTCACCATCGCTAATCTGGGATGCTACACTTTTCTAAAGGAAATGGATATCGCTTTCCGCCGAGACTTAACAACCCTTCGTCCTCATGTCAATAAAGAAAACAGCCAAATGGACAATCCAAAAAGACGTAGGCGAATACTACTGCACCAAAATCGCCAAAGAAAAAGATGACGACGAAAAAGATGAAAAACAATCTGCCAAAAAACCAGTTAAAAAACGCTCGTGATGTCGTAGCTAAACAGCCAATTTGGGGATGTTGGTGAGCAAACAAAACGTTGCCTATGGGTGTGTCCTTGATTGTTTTCACATGCGTTGAGTGATGAATATGTAAACTATGTGGTAAAATACTCTTAAATTTTATTTAAATATTTGTGTTTTTTATACAAATCTTTTGTTATATTTTGGGTGATAGAGATTATGTGTTATAAGGGCTGATTTGCAAAAAATTTAATAATGCCTTTAGCTGTATTTTTGACAGCTGGGGCCTCAGAGGTAATGTGGCTTGGGTATTTACAAAAAACAAAGCGCTCTGATAAAAGAATCAGGCAATAACGATTGCAGTAGTTATAGCGTCTCAGAACTAGTTAAACCTCAACCCCAAACCAGCGTCAACTATGCGGAAACAGAACCAATTGGACGTAACACATACAATTTTAGTGAAATAAGTTCATATGATCCAGCATCAGAAAAATCTGAAATGGGGGTACTAATGGGTAACTTGGGTTGTTCAAGCGGTGGGGTAGCTCTCGATGGCAAAACAAGGGGTAGAATGGAAAATGATTTTGGTTACAATTTTGGTTCCGTTAGAGTACATACAGACTCATATGCGGTCAATTTAACAAACGCCTTAAATGCTAACGCAACCTGCTATGGACAAGATATATACTTTGGAAAAAATAAGTTCGTTCCAAACACTCAAGAAGGTACAAACCTTCTAAAACATGAACTCACTCACTACCAACAACAAACCCAAACAGGAACAAAAAAAATCCAAAATAGCTCTAATAGTGAAACACCATCAGGCGGTGTACCCGAGTCTGGGGATCCAACAACAGATGATGCTGTAGCATTAGCAAAACGGCAACAGGCATACCAAATTGAGGAAGGCCTACTGACGAATGAGGCTATACTGGGGCGCCTGTGTAGTGATATAATAGGTCCACCGTGTCTAAACGCCCTGAGCAATTTAGATTTAACCTTAAGTGGTCAATTCACTACGACTCAACAACCATCTTTGATACCGTTCTCCAACGATTCATCATCACAACTCGCACCCTCCCAACAAGGAGCTCCCTGGGACCCATATCTCGGGCAAATTGCAAAAGACTTTGACGCCTTTAGTAGTGCTCTTGGCAAATTTAATACATCCGCGATAACTACATCACTTGGCGGTACTCAGTTAACATTCAAAGCGATAATGTTTGGTAATACAGAAGTGGGTGTCTCCAAATTTCTGAAAGAAGGACAAGTATCCATGAGTACGCGTGCTCTTGGTTTATCTCTCGTTGCTGATTTGTGGAAGAATCCAATGTGGCATAGCAATTTCACAACAGAATTTTACTTTCACAAATTGAATATGAACTGGAGCAATAACACCTTGGGAGTTTACTCAGCAAACCCCTAGGGGGTAAAGTTGCACTTACATTTAATATTGCAGATAGACTGAAATTATCCTTTAATTTGCAGGCGTATCTACAAACAACGAAGGAAGCACCAAATGTATCAACTATGGTTTATACAGGCGGTGTCCAACTAACGATAGATCATTCAACATTAAGTAACTGGCAAAATTTTTTTAAGAACGCGGTGACTAAATAGAGTTGTAATTATGACCTGAACTCTGCAAAGTTACCCTAGTCTTGACTGGTTGGTACTTGATTTATGTCGATTTTAGAATTTAACCGTATCAAGTTTTCAGTTACCCTATTGCTCATAGGCTTGCTCTGCTGGATGTCCTCAGATCAGTGTATTAAGTCGTAAACATTTACTGAAGCGCGTTTAATTGCCGAAATTTGCATAAATACGCCATATACTCTATAAATGGGAATTAGAGATAAAACGTGTCAACAGACATTTCTGCCATTTTCCAAGGATTAAACAGATTTTTATGATTTTCATACCTTGTTGCCATGACTAGGGGGTAAAACCGTTAATCCGGTATCTAAAGAATTGCGCGTTGCATCTGGTACTGGGGATTACGTTAAGGTGTCTGGTTGTATGACCCAGAGTGCACTAAAAATTCGCCAAATTGTTATACATGTGCACTTAGCCTCAGAGTCCCCGGAAGAACCTTGGCGAGATAGCGGAATATCATTTTAATATTTTTGAATTGATGAATTAGCCGCGGTTGTGTTGGCTGATACGTGTGCTGGAAGATCAAAGTAAACGAAAAGGCCAAGATTGGGTGAATTATGTACTGGTGCGTTTGAGTCTCAGGAATATAGAATTGCACTGAGTGGGAGATGCCACTGATTCGAAGATGAGGCTTATCATTTTATGATGCAACATAAGATGGATCTTAATCAGAAAAACATGGTACATGGAATATTTGAGTCTTATGGAGGATCAGATAAGAAGTAATGAAAACACCTGATGTACTATCGTGGGCCGTGCAATTATGGCATTTAACTTCCTGGCCTACTCAAAGATACTATAATAGCAAATCCGTATGGTGATTACTATGCTGGATGTTGTTACTGCTCTTTAAATTAGTTCGAAAATACCTTATAAATTGGACACTGTGAACGCTTTATTGAGACAAATATGCTTCCAAAGGTTCGGTTTGACGTTTGTGGTTGGTTATTTTTGGGTTTTTGGTGTTGTTTTTGGGTAAACTATAAATGGTTATTTGTAATCGTGGAACTGTACACCTCACGCGTTCGAACGGTTCCTTCGCCGGGACATCATTTAGTCGTTTAAGAGTGAAATCTTAGTTGTGATACGGAAAGCCATATAAATCGCTTTTACGTGTTTGTTTGCGCATCGGAGATATAATAATGCCAAAATGGGGCTATTCAATCATCGAAGAAATGCTTAATCCAGAAAAAACAGCGAAAGCCAGCGGAAGAGAACTCAAAGTATCTCACAAAGCCGCCCGTGAAGTCGCTAAGGCCATCAAAGGCATGGAGCTCTCCCAGGCAAAGGAATACCTGCGTGATGTAGCTGCCAAGAAAAAACCGATTCCCTACACAAGATACACTAAAAAATTGGGGCATAAAGGCGGTATGGCGAAACGTTTTGTTGGCCGTTACCCCATAAAAGCCTCAGAGGCAGTCCTTAAGATTTTGCAGGCTGCACAAGCCAACGCAGAGAATAAGGGCTTAGATGTTGAACACCTCCGAATTATGCACAGCGCAGCATATCCCGGCGTTAAGCTAAAGCGTTATACCCCCCGAGCACATGGGCGCGCTTCACCTAAATATGAAATTACTACTCACTTTGAGATCGTGCTCGAAGAGAAAGCTACCTCAGGAGAACAGTAAATGAGCATAGTCAAACGGTTTATAACAGAATCAATTAAACGCACTGAAATCGATGAGTTTTTGCAGAAAAAACTTGAACGTGCCGGATACGGCGGAGTTAACCTCTCTAAAACTCCATTGGGCACTCATGTAGTTATATATGCTATGCGTCCCGGTCTTGTTATCGGTCGCGGCGGCGAAACTATCAAAGAGCTTGCCGCTCAACTTGAGCATAACTTCAAAGTTTCCAATCCTCAAATCAGTGTTTCAGAAATTGAAGTTCCCGAATTCAATGCACATGTGGTTGCTAATCGTGTCTCCTCCGCTCTTGAACGCGGGGTACACTTTAGACGTGCAGGCTTTTGGGCTCTAAACCAAGTTATGGAAGCAGGCGCACTGGGCGCTGAAATCGTTATCAGCGGCAAACTCACAACTGAACGTGCACGCTTTGAAAAATTCAAGGCAGGCCACTTCCCAATTGTCGGCGAACCCGCCGCACGTGCCATGCGAACCGCTGAAGCACACGTTCAACTAAAACCTGGAATTATCGGCATACGCGTAAAGCTCATGCCCCCAGATGCACACTTCCCAGACAAAGTCACCATCCTACCCCAAGCTCCCCCTGCAGAAGAAACACCCATCATCGTCACCCAAACCACACCCACACCCGTTCCAACAGTAGCCCCAACAGCTCCAGCACCCGCTCCAGCTAAACAAGCACCCCCAGTAGCTACACCCAAAGCTCCAGTCAAAGAAACTGCACCCGAAGCACCCAAAGCTGAACAACAAGCTCCCCCTGCAGAAGAAACCCCCCCAACACCAGTAGTAGCAGAAGCCGCGGTAGCAGAAGAAACATCACAACAACCAAAAGAAGAAGCTAAGCCTGTGGAGGAACAATAATAATGCCAGTTATGCGTCTTAAAGAAATCGCTGAAATGTCTGCGGAAGCCCAAGAACAACGTCTCATTGATTTACGCGTTGAACTTGCTCGGATAAGAACCATGGTTAACGCCGGTGGTGCAGTAGAGAATCCTGCCCGTATCCGAGAACTCCGCAAAACAATCGCCCAAATACTCACTATCCAAAATGAGCAAAAACTTGGTATGCGCAAAGCACCTGAGGCAAAGAAAGAAGACAAAGCCAAAAAACCTGCCAAGAAAGACTCTAAGGAGACTGCCTCTCAATGAAAGTAACGCCCGATATTATCCGATATGAATTCATCGGCACAAACGGCCTAGTTGCCCAAAGCTCAAACAAAAGCTACATCGGCGTAGGCGGCACAGTGATAGGCGAATCAAAAAACACCTTCACTTTCCAAAATCAACAAAAAACCTGCAGCACAGTAGTAGTCAAAGAAGCTGCAACTTTTGATTTTACCTTCAACGATGGTACAGTCGTTGAAATTGACGGTAAACTTTTAGTCGGCCGCTCAGAGGACCGGCTTAAGAAAAGCACAAAGAGGCTATGGTAATATGTCAATGACTTTCAAGCAGCCAAAAAAGACCTGTGAGGATCCCAATTGTCCCTTCCACGGTGAACTTGCCGTGCGCGGTCGCGTCCTGGAAGGTATCGTTCACACAGCCAAGATGGAGAAAACCGTTATCGTCGATAGAGAATTTATGCAATTCTCCTCGAAATACGTACGGTACGAACGCAGACATGGACACATCCCATCACACAACCCCCCCTGTTTAGACGTAAAAGAAGGCGACCGAGTAAAAATTGCCGAGTGCAGGCCACTTAGCAAAACCGTTTCCTTCGTAGTGGTCGAAAAATTAGGCGAGGAAAGATAGTCGATGTGTGCAGCAAAGTCCAAACAGAGAGCTCTAACAGCAAAAGGCATGATTAGCCGCGGCCAAAAAATCAGCCGAGGCCTAGTCGCTGGGTCAGAGCTTAAATGTGCTGATAACACAGGTGCACGTGTGTTGCGCCTAATCCAAGCCATGGGCTACAAGGGTCGTCTTAGACGCTACCCCTCAGCCACTGTTGGCGACAAAGTCACGGTGTCAGTACGTCAAGGCTCACCTGATATGCGTAAAAAAATCTTTCAAGCCATCATCATTAGGCAACGCAAGACCTATAGACGTGTTGATGGCGTCTGGATCCAATTTGAGGATAATGCAGCCGTCATTATCACCCCTGAGGGTGAAATGAAGGGCTCTGAAATCCGCGGCCCAGTTGCACGCGAAGCAGCCGAGCGCTGGCCCAGAATCGCAAGTGCCTCAAGTATCATAGTGTAGTAGGTGGAAAATATGCAATCAACAACAACTAACCCTGGTAAACAAAGAAAAAAACTCTTCAAAGCTCCGGCGCACTTACGCCACAAACACATGGCCGCGCCCCTATCAAATGAGCTAGCAAGCTCTAAGGGAGCAAAAACCCTTCCTATTCGCAAAGGTGACACTGTACGCATCATGCGCGGTGACAACAAAGGCTTTGAAGGCAAAGTCTCACGCGTTGATCTAAAGACCTATCGTATCTACCTCGAAGGTCTAACCCGTGAAAAAGTGGATGGCACAAACATCTTTTTGGCCGTTCACCCCTCAAAAGTCCAAATCCGCAACCTAAACCTAGACGATAAATGGCGCAAAAACATCCTCGGACGGAAAACCGCGCCCGAAAAGAAGGATAAAAAACAAAAGGATAAGCAGGCAAAGAAAGCCGAGAAATCCTCTGCTAAAACAAAGGCTCCAGTCAAAGAAGAAGATGAACCCGAAATCGAAGAAACCTTCGAAGACGAAGAAGTTGATGAGCCCGAAGAAGAGACTGAAGAAGCCTCTCAAGATGATGATGTAGGAGACGAAGAATAAATTGGGTAAAAAAGGAAAAACCGCAAGGCTGAAACGTAATCCAGCACCAGCATTCTGGCCTATCCACAGAAAAACATCTCCGTGGGTTGTGAAGCCCTCTCCAGGTGCACATTCACTCCAGAAAAGTGTTCCCCTGACGTTGGTTATGCGTGAGATGCTAGGCGTAGTGCAAACACGAAGAGAAGGCAAGCTTGTCATTGCTCAAGGCAAAGTTCTAGTTAACGGTAAAGTCTGCAAAAAAGACGACAGTCCCGTTGGCTTGATGGATATTATTTCCCTGCCTGCAAGTAACAAGTACTACCGTCTTATGCCGTCTCATAAAGGCTTGTATTTAGCTCCTATTAGCAAAGAGGAATCCAGTGTTTCTCTGCTAAGAGTTGAAAACAAATCTACCGTTCATAACGGTGTCCAGGTTGCAGTGCATAACGGTTCACTTATGCTCATAAAAGTAGCTGATCCCAAAAATCCTGTTGAGGTAACCTATGATACCTTTGATATCTTAAAGGTTAGCTATCCTCAAAAACAGGTCACTGAAACGCTAAAAACCAAAGAAGGCAACCTCGCAGTAATTACCGGTGGTAAAAACATTGGCAAAGTCGGAAAGATTGTAGAGATCGAAAAGACTGAAGCTAAAAAACGCCGCCAAGCTCTAGTTATGATCGAGGATGCCCAAGGCCAACGTTACCAAACAATATTGGACTTTGTCTTCTCTATCGGCGAGACTGCCCCAATGATTAACACCCTGGAGGCTCTTGTAAATGTCTGATGCGACTGCAGCAATAATTAAAACTTGGCAAGAGCAGCCAATGCTCCAGCCCAAGATTGAGAAAGTCGTTGTGAACCTCAACGCAGGCAAATCCGGCGAACCTCTTGAAAAAGCCATCTCGGTGCTAAAAGAAATCACTGGACGCAACCCTGTTAAGCGACGCGCCAAAAAATCCGTCCGCGACTTTGGTATACGTGAAGGTGAATCCATCGCGGTCGTTGTAACCCTGCGCAAGCAGGAAGCCATTGACTTCCTAAAGAAAATCCTGCCTGTAGTCGATAACAAAATCTCCAGGCGTTGCTTTGATGTCCGCGGCAACTTTAGCTTCGGACTCAAAGAACACATCGACATCCCCGGAGTCAAATACGACCCCGAAATCGGCATCTTCGGTATGGATATCTGTGTCACCATAAACCGCCCCGGCCGCCGCATAACGATCCGCAAACGTCAAAGCAAATCGCTAGGTCCAAAGCATGTGCTTAGCGCCGAAGAATCCATAGTCTTTGTAAAACAAACCTTAGGAGTCGAAATCATCTAGGTGTAATGTATGGGAAAACAGCAAGTCAAAAAAGAACGAAAATACGGCAAAGGTTCACGTCCATGCGTAAGATGCGGTTCATTTGGTCCAGTCATTCGACGTTACGATTTATATTTATGCAGGACATGCTTTAGAGAAGCTGCACCCAAATTAGGTTTCAAAAAATATGAGTAGGAGCTAAAGAACAAAATGGATACCTTAACTAATGGTCTTGTTACCATAATCAACAACGAAACCCGAAACAAACGGGAATGCATCATTAGCCCTGCCTCTAAACTATTGGGACGCGTCTTGCGTATCATGCAGCTCAACGGTTACATAGGCGAATTCGAATTCATCGATGACGGGCGTCAAGGCAAATTTAAAGTCCAACTCCTTGGCAGAATAAACAAATGCGGCCCTGTAAAACCACGCTTCGCAGTTAAAGCCACCGAATATGAGGATTGGGAAAAACGATTTTTGCCCTCACGTGATGTGGGTATCATGGTTGTTTCCACCTCAAAAGGAGTCATTGCCCACAAAGACGCCGAAGAGAAAAACATTGGAGGAAGGCTGCTAGCCTTCGTGTATTAGGAGAACATTACAATGCGTCTTCCAGAAGTATCCCGAACAGTTGAAGTCCCAGACGATATAACTCTCAGTTTAACTGGCAAAGTTGTCAGCGTAAAGGGTGCCAAGGGTAGCATCACACGCGACTTCTCCTTTGCCCCCATAGAGATAGCAAGCGAAGGCAAAAACGTCCGCATATCCGCCAAATGGCCGCGCAAAAAAGAAGCCGCCCTAGTCGGCACCATCTACTCACATATAAACAACATGATCGTAGGCGTCACCAAAGGCTACTCATACAAACTAAAAATTGTCTTCTCCCACTTCCCCATAACAGTTAAACTACAAGGCAAATCCCTCCTGGTCATAGAAAACTTTACCGGCGAACGCAGACCCCGATGCGTCGAAATCTTGGGCGGTGTCAAAGTTCAACTTGAACCCGAAGACATCATCATCGAAGGTATAAACCTCGAAGACGTCAGCCAAACCGCCGCAAATATTGAACAATCCACCAAAGTCCGCAAAAAAGACCCCCGTGTCTTCCTTGACGGCATCTATGTCTATGAACGAAACGAAGGTATGGCATAATGAGCGAAAAAAAAGTTTCCCCCTCACGAAAAGCCCTCCAAGTCCGAGCCCGCGCTAAAAACAAAAAACCAAACTTTGTACGCGCGGAAAGCTGGCGGTTTGCACGCTTTAGCCTAAGCTGGCGCAAACCCCGAGGACTCGACAACAAAATACGCCGAAAAATCAAAGGCTGGCCACCCGGACCAAGCACCGGCTACAAAGGCCCCAAAATCGCCCGCTACCTCCACCCATCCGGCTACCGCGAAGTCATAGTCCACAATGTCGATGATCTAACCAACATCGACGCACAAACCCAAGCTATCCGCATCGGCCACACCGTCGGCAAACGAAAACGCGCAGATATCATCACCAAAGCCAAAGAACTCGACATAAAAATCCTAAACTTCACCGCCACAACAAAACCCAAAGAAACAAACGAAGAAAACGACAAAGAAACAGAAACAGAAACCACTGACGAAGAAAAAACAACCAAAGCAGCCAAAGAAAGCAAAGAAAAGTCTAAGCCTAAAAAAGAAAAGAAACAAAAGAAGGCACCCAAAAAAGAAAAGAAATCTAATAAATCCAAGAAAGGAGACAAAAAGCAATGACTAATCTAAGCGGACAAAGACGATTGGCAGCCCAGATCCTCAAAATCGGCCAAAACCGCGTTTGGATAAACCCTGACCGCATCGATGATGTAGATGGCGCCATCACACGCGAAGAAATTCGCAAACTCATTCACGAAAAAGTCATCGTTTCCCTACCCCAAAAAGGCGTAAGCCGCTCACGCGCAAAAACCATACGCGCTAAAAAACGCCTCGGCAGACGAAGCGGCCCCGGCAGTGTCACAGGTGCAGGATACGCCAAGGTCACCCAAAAAGACGCTTGGATGCTCAAAATCCGCTCTCTGCGCCGCAAACTCCGCGAACTAAAAGCCAGCCGCACTATAAGCGAAACCACCTACACCCAATACTACCGTATAGCTGGTAGCGGCAGATTTGATTCCATCGCAGAGTTAGAACGTCACCTAAAAGAAAACGACCTATGGAGAAAACGTTAAATGGCAAACAGCAGCAACTACCGCGTTCAGCTAAGACGCAGACGCGAAGGAAAAACAGACTACCAAGCACGTAAAGCACTAGTCATATCTGGCCGACCACGGCTTGTCACCCGAACCTCACTCAAAAACGCAAACGCCCAAATAATCATCGCAAAACCCATCGGCGACCACACCGTAGCCGCCGCCAACAGCCGCGAACTGATCAAAAAATACGGCTGGAAAGCACCCGCAGGCAACCTCCCAGCAGCATATCTAACCGGATTACTCTGCGGCCTAAAAGCAAAAACCGCAGGCATAGACGAAGCCATCCTAGACATCGGATTAATCCCCCCAACCAAAGGCGCAAGAATCTTCGCCATCCTACACGGCGTCATCGACGCAAACGTCGAAATCCCCCACGGCGACAAAAAAATCGTCGAAAACCGCGCCAAAGGCGACCACATCGCATACTACGCCAAAGCCCTCCAAACAGACGAAGACACAAACACCTACAAAGCCAAATTCACCAAATACAACGCCCAAGGCATCGCACCAGAAACCATAGCCGAACACTTCAGCAAAGTCCGAAACAACATCATAGTAGCATTCAAAGACGCCCAAGTCGCACCCGAACCCCCAAGCGCACCCCAACCCAAAACAAAACCCAAACCCAAAACCGAAACCAAACCCACAACAAAACCCAAACCAACCGAAACCCAGCCAACAGCAACAACCGAGCAACAACAACCAAAGCCCTCTAAAGCAACCGAAACAGCTCCAACCGAAACAAAAGAAGCAAAAGCTCCCGAAGAAGTGGTGAAGCCTAAAACCAAAGCCGCCAAAGAAACCCCGCCTGAAGAAACCGAGGCCCCAACCAAAGTTGCCAAAGAAAAAGCCGCACCCACAAAAGCCTCCGTAAAGAAAGCAGAGACGGCCCCGGCTAAAACCAAAGCCGCCAAAGAAGAAGAAATAGAAGAAGAATCTCCCACTAAAGAAAAAGCATCCTCCAAAAAGAAAACCCCCGAAAAAAAGGAGCCAGCTGCTAAAGCTGTCGCCAAACCAAAGAAGGGTGAAAAGAAAGAATGAGCAGAAACCAACGAGATAGAAGCCGAGACAGCGATCGTCGCGCACAAAGTCTCGAACAATGGGTCCCAAGAACTCGCTTGGGCAAAATGATCCAAGAAGGCAAAATCACAACCATCGAAGAAGTCTTCTTAACAGGCATAAAAATCAGCGAATCACAAATCGTCGACTCCCTATTACCTGACCTCCAAGAAGAAGTCATAAACGTCAACCTCGTCCAAAAACAAACCGACGCCGGAGAAAAAAGCCGCTTCAAAGCCATCGTTGCAGTCGGCAACCGCGACGGCTACATCGGATTAGGCCAAGGCAAAGCGAGCCAAGTCCGCAACGCCATCGAAAAAGCCGCAGTCAACGCCCGCCTAAACGTCATCCCCGTTAAACGCGGATGCGGAAGCTGGGAATGCGGATGCGGCAAACCCCACAGCGTCCCCTTCCAAGTAGAGGGCAAATGCGGCGGTGTCCGTGTCGTTATCGTCCCCGGCCCAAGAGGCCTGGGTCTAGTCTCAAGCGAAGTCGCCAAAGTCATCTTAGGACTAGCAGGCGTCAAAGACCTCTGGATGCGTAGCTACGGCTCAACAAGAACCGTACCCTCATACGCATGCGCCATCTTTGACGGACTAACCAAAACCTATAACCTAATTACAACAACCGATTGGGTGAAGTAACATGGCACAACAAACACAAACACAACCAAACGACATCAAAAGCATCATAGTCATCAAAGTCCGCGGAACCATCAGCGCCCGCAGAGAAACACGCGAAACCCTCGACCTCCTCCGCCTAACACACACAAACCACGCCATCCTCATCGACAACCGCCCAGCCTACAAAGGCATGCTCCAACGCGTCAACAACTATGTCACCTGGGGCGAACCCACCAAAGAAACCGTCATAGCTCTCCTAGAAAAACGCGGCAGATTAGCAGGCGACAAAAAACTCGCCGAAAACCTCGCAGTAACAGGCTACCAAACAATCGACGAAATAGCTGATGATATCCTAAGCGGCAAAATCGCATACAAAAACCTACCCGCCATCGAAGCACGCTTCAAACTCCACCCCCCAAGCAAAGGCTACCACGGCGCAATCAAAAAATCCTTCCGCACAGGCGGCGAAGCAGGCTACCGCGGCGAAGCCATCAATGACCTCGTCAAACGCATGATCTAATCCTCCAAATTTCAATCTTTATTTTTTGTTATCTTAAGCTACTGCTTGGCAGGTTTGGCTACACTTATTTGTGCCAGATCTTTGGTATTTGACTTTGAGGCAGTTTCACAATTTACTCCCAAGAAACAATATCTTTCCAAGTTTTTGAACAATTTTCCTCAATACAAAACTTTAATCTCTCCGTATTAAATAGTGGTGTAAAATCTCAAACATATATTGTCTAAAACTGTGATTTTGGGTTTAATTCTGTAAAAAGGCCAAGTCAGCAAATGCACAAAAATATCTTTGCGTTTGCCTACTTGGGATTAGAGGAAATGGGGTTGATTTGTAGATTCAGTTTTAAAAACTGTATAATGATATGTCAAATTCTACTTTTTTGGAGAATTTACTCTCGATATGACCCTTTAGTCCTACCATTTTCTTGTTAAAGTCGACATATGTAGCTACATGACCCTTAGCTACGAACACGTTGATATCTACGGCTATCTTGGGGTTAGCAATGTCTAGTCTTCCATTGATTATTTGTTTGCTATAGGCAGACACATTGACTTGGAAATAGCTTTTTTTAAGGTCGTCATTATCGATGTGTGCTTCAACAGTCCAGATGAGGGGTCCCCAATTACCTTTCAAGTTAACCGGTGTGGATGGCCGCTCTTGTTTGAGGGTCACCATTTCGGTATCATTTAATGGTTTAACGCCATTTTCTGGAAGGCAAGAATCGACAGACTTGACATTCATGGGCATCTCACCAAATCACTTATTTTTAAATTTTTTTCTGCTTTATTTTTATGTAACATTTTTGTCACATTTGATTATATTATTTGAGGCTAATTTAAATCGAATGTGTAGTTTATGAAATGACTCTGAGTATGTTTTAGCTTAAATCCCGATAATTTGTCGCCCAAAGAAAAACTCTAAAAAAGCCTCGACAATCCCACAGCATCACAGCCGTTGCATGTAGCGAATTTCTGCTAGCATCAAAGGGGTGTTTTTGAAATGGAGCGTTGATTTGACGGGCTTTATTTACCAATCCGACAATGCGGCTGTTGATTTAATTTTTGTTTTGTGTGGTGTGTGGATGGTGATTTTTGCACTCCGAATTGTTGCCCTGTTGCGAGTGGTAACGGCTCTGTGAGGGGCTTTTTGCCGGCGTGCAAAAATCCAACCGGTCACTATTTCTTAAAAAAGGATAGTTGCTTTGGTGTTGTTTCCGCGTACTGAACTCACTGTATGGCGCCGTAATTTGTACTGTTGATAGATGCAGTTACTTTATTGTTGCCCGTGTAGGGTTGCTAAAGCGCACTTGAAAGTCAGCACCATCTTGGACGCCTTTCCATAATAGTTCGTCGTCTACTCTAACTAGGGCCCCATCACGGCTACAAACTTTTAGTAATCCTTTTGTCCCATTTGGGATGCATTTTGATTTTTGATCATCGGGGATGTCTCCCCCATCTGCCATGTGCAAAGTTTTCGTAGGCCAAGGTATAAGTCTTGTCCTGAAAAGTTTTCTATTGTAAATTCAAACGATCTATATTTCGTATATTTCGCCGGATTTGTTTCTTATTTTGTTTTGTGTAGTATTTTTGTCGCAGTTAGTCGTGTTATTTAAAATTAATTTGAGCTAAATGGGTGATTTATGAACTGACTTTGAACATAATTCAGCCAAATCTCGCCAATTGCCAGAAAAACCACAAAACGCCTGAACCGTTCTTTTTGTTTTTTAGTGCTTCATCAAGGCGATGTCTGCCTGATTTGATCTGTGTTTCTGCTTGTATGGCGGCGAGGCTTGAGTGCACCAGTTTCTAAGGGTTATTTCGTAAACAACTCATTTAACTTAAATTATCTGACGTAATTTACTTAATTGTAACAAAACGTTACATACAAACTAAAAAATGTGGTTGATAAATGTGGCAGTTCCAAACTCTGTAGGTGTGCCGGTCTCATATTATGAACAAAGGTTTCCCCGAAAAACTGTTGGTCGGTATACTTCTAATGAACTATCTTCTGTTGGTAATTGCTGGGAATCTGCCTGGATATATCTGAGAGATGAGGGGTTTGATGTGCGTTCCTGGGGATATTTAGCTTCTATGACAACAGCTGGGAATTATTCTGTGGTGTATCGTCATCCTTCTCAGAGGGTGATTAGGGCGCCTGTCCCTTTTGATGTTGTCCTTAGACAGTTTAGACAACATGTTGGAGGTCAATTTGTTGCTTTTATCAATACGGGGGATTACATGCCCGGTTTAGTCGCACATGTCATGGCTATGGTTGACGGACGTGTATATGGGTCACGTAATGCCTGTGTTTTTGGAAATGATGATGCAACTAAACAGGCATTCGGTCACTGGCGAAATATCCCAGGAGATGTTGTAATCGAGTCCGCGCGTGATTTCAATATTTGTGTTTCGGGTCAATTAGTTCGTGGGTAATTTAGCCATTATATTAGCATATGTGGTATGTGCGGCAAATATGCACAATACCTTTGTTAGAAAAAATATTGCTCAAACGATTTGGAGTTGTGCGGTTCCAAATAGTTGCCTTATGTTTTTTCACAGTGTGTGGATTATTGGGCGAGTTTGATATGGGTGAAAATTTTAGTCTTGCCTATAGGCGTGCACCATCCACGTACTCGGATATGCAAAAAATGTCTGAGGTTGATGAAAAAATCAAAATGGATGAAAAATTTAGTATGGATGAAAACCAAGTTCGAAAAAATTTAGCTGGATTTTCACGTGAAGACATTTGCTATTTTGCTTGGCTGTGTGCAGTGCGCGCTTTGCCCTTTATGACTGCAGCTGGCAGTTTTGATTACTGGAAACATACCCAAGACGAAAATAAACGACAAAGACACCTGCTCTCAGTATTAAAAGCCATAGATATCGCGTTTTTTGCCACCCGCACCACCACTACCCTCAATGTCTCCTCCAACACCGCTAACGCTCGTACCGCTTTCTATGCTTCTCGTGCTGCTGCTGATGCAGCCTACGACGCCTATGCTGCTCGTAACACTGATGTCAACGCACGTTCTGCTTTCTATGTTGCCCGCGCTGCCGGTGATGCCACCCGCGCCGCCAACACCTCTAGCGCCATTGCCGATGCCAATGCATATGCCACCGCTGCTGATGCCACCCGAGCTGCGGCCCAACAATCAATCGACCTGCGACCCATACTACTTGAGGACCTAGAAATAATAAAAACCAAAAAGAGCAAATTCCAAAATGACACCGCCATATATGGACAAATATGGAGCAATTTCCAAAAAGCTCTACACGATTTAGGTTGTCAATATTGGGCTGAGTGGTATGCACAAATATTTGCTAAGGGCTTCATACTCGATGACAAGGACCGGGCAGAAATTGAGATGCGCCTCAACGTACCCGGCGAGATCATGGAACGCGGCGCTGCAGATGTTGCCCGCTATGTTTTAGAATTAAAAGAGTACGGTGCCACACGGCTAAACGAGGCTCGAATTCTTATTTTAGGCAATAAAGGGGCAGGCAAAACCTCTCTTACCCGACGCCTAAAAGACCCTTCTCACACCATGCCTAAAAACGATGAAAGCACAGAGGGCGTGGATGTTTTGGACTGGACCATACCCCCTGAACCCAACCAGCCTGAGAGCGGAGTTAATGTTCATATTTGGGATTTTGCTGGCCATGTCATAACACATGCGGCTCATCGCTTCTTTATGTCTGAGCGATGTTTGTACATAATGATTATTGATGGACGCACCGAGGGTAACAGCCGTACCGAATACTGGCTGGAGCAAATACGCAATCACGGCGGAGATTCCCCGGTTCTAGTTCTTATTAATGTCAGAGATAAACATCATGTAGACGTACCCGAAAATACTTTGAGGCGCGAATTTCCCTCAATTGTGGGTTTTTATCCCGTTGATATAAACGCCGGCGGTAAAGTCTTGGATGATTTTCGTCAAACGGTTATAACGATTTTGCGTGAGAATCCGCTTTGGAAAAACACCCAAATAGCCGCTCCCGTATACAAAGTCAAAGAGGCCCTTGGGCAGCGCTTTAAACAAGGTAACGAGTTTCTTGATCGTGCTGAATTTGATAAAATCGCCAAAGAAAGCGGCATTGAAACAGAAGCCGATAGAAAACAGTTGCTAAAAGACCTCCATGATTTGGGCATTTGTTTGTGTTATGACGATGCTGATCTGTGTGTCTTTGATACCCTGGTGCTAAATCCCAGCTGGATCAGCCATGGCATATATCGGCTAATTAACTGGGGCTCAAACAACAAAAAAACAGTGCTCTCTATTGCAGATTTTCATAAAATGTTTACCGGTAAAGATGCCTTCAAATATGTGGGTAAAGCGGGTTTTCTGTTTAGTTTGATGAAGGCTTATCAGCTGGCATTTTTTAAAAATACTCAGGCGATTTTTGTCCCGTTGCTGTTTCCCACAGATCGTCCCAAGGATTCCCGGCTTCCTGAGTTTAATTTTGGCGACCGTTTACGGTTGGATTACTGTGCAAATCAGGCTCTGCCGCCCTACACTGTAGCGCGTTTAGCTGTTTTGCATTCCCAGGAGTTAGATGAGCAGAATTCGTGGCGGTTTGGTGCGGTGCTTCATTTTGGCGATACTGTTGCGCTTGTGGAAGAAAATGATCGTGCACGTACTATAACTGTGCTTGTTAGGGGTTCTAAACAAAAAGAGTACCTGGCGCATCTGCGCAATACCCTAAACAGCATTTTTGATGACTATAAACATAATCGGCCTGAGCTAAAATATGAGGTTCTTCTTCCCTCTGTGGGGTTTGATTCTGAAGATAAACGCTTATCGGTTGATGACTCTACTGCATTTATGCAAACGGAGTCACAAATTATTGAGCATGCTAAACGAGGTCGAAATCTACTTACCGGTAACCGCTACTTCCCAGAAATTGAACCTAACGAAACAATCTGGGGTTATGGTTTAACAATAATAAATGGTGATGTTATAATGCGTGACAAAAACGCTGACCACTCAAAACACATCAACAAATCCCAAACCACCATCCATGATGATCATTCTACCCGCGATGATCATTCTACTCATGATTACTCTGTTCATGATGATCATTCTAAGCATATTGATATGTCTCAAATTATCAACATATCTTTCCAAGATTGTTCGATTAATTTTCAGGGGGAGCTCAATGCTCTTGCTCGTCGATTTCGTGAATTAGGTAGCCCAGATGATGTTGAGCTGGCAAATGAGTTGCGGGGGGTTGCTTCTGATTTGGATGAATCCATGAAAGAGATTCCGGCTGATGCTAAACTGGGTTCTTCTGAGTTGGTTAAGGTTAAGGAGTCGTTGCGGAAAAATGGGTTGCTTGACCGCTTAGGTGGTCTTTATGAGGATTTAAATGATGAAAATTCAGAGTTGCATAAAAAAGCTGCTAAAATCCGTAAAGGTGTTGAGGCTCTCCAGAAAATTGGAACCTGTTATAACGATGTAGCTCAGTGGTTGTGCCTCCCCCAGATACCTCGTCCATTGCTTGGGACATTTGGAAAAAGAAACAGTAGCTCATAGAAATCGTCAAATTTGTAAAAACATGGGGCTGGTTATTTGGACACATCTAGTGACATATGTAATGACATTGTTGATATATGGGATAATACGCTAGATATGTTAGATTACAAAACCGCTTCATCATATAGTTTTGTATATGAGTCGATATTGAGGGGTGTTTCTGAAACCGCTGGTTTGATTTAATAAGCTTTGTTTGTTTCCATATCAGAATCATCGTTAAACAAGAGAGGGGATTGATTTAATGAATCTTAATGAAGTGTGTGCATCAAAAATTCGACAACGCATTATCATAGAATTATCAAAGACAAAGCTAAAAACGCTTCGCATGATGGAGCTGACCTGCAGAGTGGACGCTAAATATAATGAAGTCAACAGAAATCTCAAAATATTGGAAACTGAGGGCATTATAACCAATGAATACCACAAAAAGCCTAAACATCCAAAAACACGAATTATAACACTACAAGACAACTGCCGAACTCAAAAATTACTTGTGGCATTAAAAAACCTCAAAGAAGATGACAATTTTGAGCCGATGTCAATGTACCTTGAGATGTGTAGTAGCCCTCATTAATTTACAGTTTGAGACAAACTATCTCATCTTTTTTGGTCAGAATTTTATGTCTTCAACTGTTAGTATGCTACCTTTTGTGTAACTTTCTGGATGAAATAGCTGAGTGGCACCTCACCATAATTGTTACGGCATATTTGCGCAAATGTTGACGGGGCGGCCTCTTGCTTTCATCTTTCTGTGCGGGTTTTCGGAACGGTTGGATTGGGTGACTCAGCGTTTTATGCATTATGTTCTGAACTTTCCTGCTGTTTTAGTTGAATGCGCTCAAGTGTTGTTTCATAAACACCGCACACTACTTAAATTTATTTGAATTATTGATGTAAATGTGGTAAAAATGTTTGCGTATGAAGCAAAAAAAGAGTCTCAACAAAAACAACAATCAAATTTTAACATAAACAAAGAAAATGTTTTACAACTAAAAATTCCACACACCTCCCCGAGGAACGGGTGTATGTTACCCTCTGAGGTGCGTGGACAGCTTGAGAAACTCACCGGTTTTTCATTTGCTGACGTACAAGTATACTACAATTCTGCAGAACCCGCTAAAATAGAAGCCTATGCCTATGTACAAGGAAACAAAGTATATATCGGCCCTGGTCAAGAACACCATTTACTACACGAATTAGGACATGTAATACAACAAAAGAAAGGCATAGTAAAACCAACTGCCAAACTAAACGGTGTAGACATAAATGATGATCCACGTCTTGAACAAGAAGCCGACAACATATTAAACATGAGTAGCCCACAAAACACAGAAAAACCCGACATGTTGAACTCAACTGTTCCCGCTTCGAGTGTTATACAACGTAACGCCTATTTACGTAGCAAACCATTGGATGTAATTAACACAATTAGAGATTCTATGGGAAACATTGTTGCTAATGCTATTGAGGCAGCCGCTCGTCGTCTCAATTTTATTCCTCGTCATTATCACATCTTTTTTGATAGCGGTGATAAAAATCTTCCAACGGGACTCAATAACAATATTGGGTATACAATACGCTCTGTTAATGCGTTCCAAAGTTCTTCTGGCTGGACTGTTACTGGCCCAGGTGCTTTATTCCAAGATCCCTCTGGTGGTAGTTATAGTGATGAAATGCAAATTTCAGATAAGGATAGCGACCAATTGGTAGTGGATGCAATTAATGCTGTTGGTCTGCTGAATTTTGGAACATATAATTTGTGGTCCTGTAATTGTCAAACATGGACTAAGGCCGTTGTAGATGAATATGTCCGTAGGGGCGGTAGATTGGTCCAACCAGCTAGATATGCCCAACTATGGCGGAGGTAAATTGGTCCAACCGTGACTATTGGCACTATAAGCACTTGATTGCCTATCTTTTCCCAAAAGTATATCCTTTTTTTCTTTGGATGTTTCTGTGTGTTCTCTGTTTGTTTGCTCTTCACATCCCGACCTGGGGGAACATCTTTCGAACAAAGCTTGATTTGGTGCCTCAGCCTATATATTTTAAGACTTCTAGTATCCTACAATTATACAGTTAACCAATTTTTGATGATATCTGTTGCGAGGTAGTTCATAGAAGTCCAATCACTTCCCGACTTTGTTATTGATCGTGGTGGGTGATTAAACCTTAAACAGCATGGAGATCAGCGAGGTACCCAACAGACCTTTTTCCAATCCCTCTCCAAACAGGCTGTGAAAGTTTTTTTTCGTCCTGTTTTCTTAGATAACATTTGATAATAATGGACTAAGCATGCCTTATTGGGGGTCGCTCAGGGTTTTATTGTATCTCCCATTCTCCATGTAACCGCTTCTAAGACATAATTCGGGACAAACATTTGGTGCACCAAAACACTAAAAAAACAGCCCTCAACCACACTAACTATCATATTTTCCCTCAATTACCTTAGCAAAAAATTGTGGGTCACGCAAGTTTCTTGATGATTGATTTGTTTGATGATTTGGTGGATTTTTTGTTATAAATATGTGTATGCCTTGTTGAAATTTTTGAAAATAATGTACTGAGAGGTGGTTTCTGATATACCTCGTAACGTATAACTGGAGTGGTCTGGCTGATGCTTACATGGATAATGTAATGAGAGATGACCAATGGAAAAAAAACAAATGGTAGTTGATAACCAAGAATGAACTGGCCTAAATTGATGGAGGAAACAGCAAATGAGCACTGAGATTGTTGCTTCAAAGCCTATGCTTTCAATTACATCTTTTACAAATGACAGAGTAGAAGATGGTGTATTGATTGTTAAAAATAATGTGACAAATCAAGAGGAAAGATATGTCCTCACTGAAATTCCAAACGAAGAAACCAAACTTGTTTTTTATCAGAAGCAAGACGCGTTGGGCGCTGTTGATCTAAAAAAATTATTATTCCAATTACAGCTTTGTGTTGATTTGTATGAAATTACCTATAATGCTGTCAATGGAATCGATGGTTTGGCCGCCGATGTTACTGAATTGCGGTTACGTTTCGGTAATACATTACGTGAAAGCGACATCACTGCGGCTCATTTCAAGGCAACCACGGGCGGCGTTGTTGACTCGCTTATGCTGGCATACAACCTATTGGTTGAAAATGAAAAAACTCTTGCACTTAAAATATTGGCTTCTGTATCCGACGCGGCTGCGAAAATGAAAGAAGAAAGCGCAAGAATTGCGACATTATTTAAAACAGTCCGCGATGATACGACCACTACACTGGGTGCAGTTACCAAGAAAAATGAACTGTTTTATAAAAAAATTGAGGAATATCAAAAACAGGAAGCCGAACTAAAATCTTCTCTAGCAAAATACTCTTCGATTGCGGATTCTTGTAAAACCCGAAGCGATAGATTACAGACACAAATTAATGAAACAAAAGCTGATATTAAAACGCAAGAAAGCAATGCTTTGACACTTTCAATCATTTCAGCAATAAGCGGCTCGGTATCTGGCATTGCAGAAGGTGTTGGAAAGGCCATGGCCGGGCCCGGTATACATATCGGAATACCCACTTCGGGTTCTTCAGACACTACTGGATCCAAGACGAGCACGGGTAATCAAAATCAAGGCGGCAGTTCAAGCGGAATTTCGACACAGGATGTGGAAACGAAAAAGCAATACTCAGAATCCAAAAATAAACTTAAACAATTAACAGCAGAAAAAAATGTGTTAGATGAGAAAAAGCGCCTTATTGACGAGGTGCTTGATGATAAAAATAAAACAAAAAAGGACAAACTTACTGCAACCATTCAGGAAACTGATAAGACGGACACAAAAGACTATAGCAAAATGACCGATGAACAACTGCAGCAAGAAAAAGATCAAATAAAATCTGCAATCGAGATGAAAAAAACCGAGATTGAACACCAGACGGAGACTACAGACAACTATCGTGCGTCTTTACAGGTTTTGGGGTATGCATTCGATAGTGTGTCAGGTGATTTAAAAGAGTTAAGCGCGCAATCAGAGCAAAAATCTGGTGATTTACGTACAACTCTAAGCGACTTACGTACACAACAATTTAATGTTGACAGTTTATATGCTGACAGTTTAGCAAAGGTATGTGAAACCACTGCCCGTCTTGCAAACGCTCTTAACGGCAAAAAGGATGTAGAAGTCGCGGTTGATTCCCTTATACTTGCAATTGGGGCTTTGAATAACGTTATTTCTTTTCTTGAAATGATTACTTTGTTTTGGGCCAAAATTGAAGTTGCATGCGGCATCCTTGCCAAAAACAACGCTGATATAAACAAATTAGCAACAGATGGCGACGCAGCGTTTTTCAAGAAGTCTGTGTTTGCGTTTCCGTATTTCAAGTCGCTTGCATATTGGGTTGCGTTAAACTGTGTATTTGCTGAATATCTCGACGCCGCAGATCAAGCTCATTTGGCTTATACAAATTCCCTCCAGAAAACAGAAAAGCGTCGTGAAGACCATTGGGAAACCGCAAAAATACTTGCTAAGGCAATTAATGAAAAACTTGGTCGAGAAATCGCAGTAACAAACAAAAAAATAGCTTTGCTGGGTGAAAAAGAATGATTGAAACTTTGACAATTCATGAGTCAATTGCAAAAGTGGTGGATCTATATGGAGATGTGAAAACTGGAAACCTGGCTATTGCGACAAATTATACTTGGATAAAATCACAGCTCGATATTTTAGCCGCCGATGCTAGCAAAAATGCTGCACACTGTAAAGAGAACAATGTCGTCGCCGAAAAAAACTACCTGACTTTAGTTGAAAAAAAAGCTGTTCTTTATGGTAAAACAGACAAACAAAAAGAGGCTCTTGATGCTTATAGCGAGCAAATTATAGGTCTTTAATCGAAAATCAACAGTTGTCGTAATGAAATCGGGAAACGCAATGCTGAAATAATGCAATATCAAAATGAGCGGCTTAAATCTAAAGAAAATTTGGAAAAGCGCAAAAAAGACATGTGGTGGTCATGGGTTACGCCTCCGACTTTGATTTGGAAAACTACTGAATTAATAATATCAGCAAAACAATACGATAAAATACTGGCAGATTTATTAAATAAGACTCGACAATTGGAAGAAAACATTCGATACAATATAGAAAAAATAGCCTCATTGAAAAGGTCTCGTGAAGAAACTGGTGCGCAATCTAGTGAACTGGCAATGCAGATGCACCTCATAGAGATGCAAATCAGCGAAGTTATTAATGAGATAAATGTTGCTACTGCAGTTTTAGGAATTTGGGAACGGCTTCAAAGATTATATGAGATAGCGGTTGTGAGTATTGAGAACTCTTTTACTGTTGAAAAACTTCGTGATTGTTTTGAAGCGGTCATTGAGCTTGGCAAACAACTTGATGTTGCGGACGAAACCGTCGTTGTTGGTAAAACGAGTATCATTAGCGGTATGTTATATCGTGGAAATGCTCTGTATTTGGGTCAGGTACTGAAAAAAGGCGAGTATCTTGCAAGCCTTAATAAACGATTTGTCGCGGTTTTAAAACGAGATGGAACTTTCGCTGTAGCTAATGGTGAAAAAGAAATTTGGTATACTGCGGTAAAAGGTGATAAGGTTGTATTTGGAGAAGACGGTCTTGTAAAACTCGACACATGGAATACAAAACGCGGCGGAGCGAGCATTTTAATAATGCAGGACGATGGAAACCTTGTTACATATAATTCGGCTGGTCAACCGTTATGGGCAACAGATACGTGGACATATGCAACAATTGACGCAGGCGCATACAATATACCCTTGACAAAGTACAGTGGTACATATAAAATAATGGGACAAAACAATATGTGTTTTGATGTGTTTGGCGGAAGGATATCTAATGCCGCGATTTTACAACTTTATCCGGCTCACGAGAACGATAATCAAAAGTTTAACATTGAACCATTATCAAACGGAGCCCATAAAATCACCGTGGTATGTGGCGGAAAAGCACTTGATATACGCGGGGGCAGTAAAGACTGCTATGCCGACCTTATTCAATACACTCCTCATAACGGTCCTAATCAGCAATTTTGGATCGTGCCTTGCAAAGACGACTATGTCAAAATAATTCCAGTGCATTCAGGTAAGCCTATCGACGTTGCAGGTGGAAATTTCGCCAAAAATGCAAAATTACAACAAAACGATGAGAATGGAACCCAAACACAGATGTTCAAATTAATAAATGCCTAAACTTAGCAGATATGGCTGTCACAAACAAATACCTTCTTTATTTTTTTATAGAAATGTCAAACAACTAAATTCACTATATTACAGTGTTAAATTGGTTTGTTTGCTTGGTTGCGCTGTATTTAGTGTTTATTTGCGTTATGATTTTCTTTTCGTCTTGTGTGTTGGAAGTGTCTATGCTTTGCAAAGCGGGTTATCCATGGCTGGAATGTTGTGGTAACTTTATTTGATGGCTGTATCGGGTTATCCTGGTGGTTTGTGTTGTGTTTGTGTTGTTTGGGTGTGTGTTGTTCTTTAGGGGTTTTCTATTTTTTTCTGTGCGATATGTTTTATAATGTCTTTGGGTGTTGCGTTAGTTATTCGGAGGGGGACACAACATGAGTGCAAAATGGAGAAGGTCTAATAAGAATCGTAAATGGCTTGATATAGATGAGTTAGCGGCGCCTAAAAAATTGAAGGGTTCGGCTCACAAGTGTAAGTCTTTGCCTATGCCGCCTAATTTCCGTACGTCGGTTAGCTATGCTAAGCGTAAATGTCAGGAGCCTAAGCCGCTTATTGATATCTTCCAAGATAGCAGCACTATTACTGTTGTTGCAGAGATTGTGGGTTTTAGCACTGATTCTGTAAAGGTCAGTGTTAAGGATCAGAGAATTACGCTTTCTGCTAAGTCAAAAGAGCGCCGTTACTATAAAAGTTTAAATTTACCGAAGGTAGTGATTCCTGACGAAACGCACACCAAGTTTAAGAATGGTGTGTTAGAGATTAAACTTAAAAAGGCTGAATCAACAGCTATTGGAAAAGAAGCGGACCAACATGCCCCATAAACTTAGGAAAATCAGAAAATTTAGAGGCTCAAGAACACAAGGATACGGAAGAATAGGCCAGCACAGAGACAGCGGAAGCAAAGGCAACCGCAAAGTCGGACGCCATAAGCATCTCTGGAGCAAAATCGTAACCAGCGAACCTGACTACTTTGGAAAGCACGGATTTACTTCTCCCCAAAGCAAGAACAGGGTTGAGTCTACCATTAACCTCTACAAACTTGACCAAATCAAAGGAGGCACTGAAATCAACCTGACCGAAATGGGGTACACCAAACTCCTCGGCACAGGCACGATCACCAGAGCCTTAACTGTTCAAGTCAAAGCTGCCTCAAAATCTGCTGTCCAGAAAGTTGAAAAAGCTGGCGGCAAACTCATACTTGCTGAAGCGACTGAGGAGTAAGACGGTTAGATGGCTGGAAGATTTCTAAGTATTTTCAAACCAATCGGCAGAATCCTGCCGGAAATCAAAAAACCTGAACGCAAGGTTAGTTTTAACGAAAAAATCTTTTGGACCGCTTTGGTCCTAGTAATCTTTCTTGTCATGACCGAAATTCCACTCTACGGCGTAGCCCCATCTGCCAATGACAATTTTGGTCAGCTAAGAGTTATCTTTGCTTCAAACCGGGGCACACTGATGGAGCTAGGTATTGGCCCCATCGTCACTGCTGGATTAATTCTGCAGTTACTTGTTGGTTCTGGTATAATCAAATGTGATATGTCTGATCCTGAAGACAGAGGACTCTTTACAGCAGCAAGCAAAGTTTTCAGCATCGCCCTAACAGGCATCCAAGCTATTGCCTACATCCTAAGCGGCATGTATGGTAGCATAGGCGAACTTGGAATAACGGTAATTCTTGCAATATTAATACAGTTAATAGCCGCAGGCATAATTGTCATGTTAATGGATGAGCTCGTACAGAAAGGCTGGGGTCTTGGCAGCGGTATAAGTCTCTTCATCATGGCCGGTGTTGCACAATCCATCTTCTGGTCCATGTTCTCACCAGTCAACGGACTATTCGTCGGCGGTCTCTCCCAATTCTTAGCTGGCGCAGATCCGTTCAATGGCGCAAACGCAGCTTTCACCTATGTCTTTGGCTCTGCTAATAGCATCTATCCAACCCTGCTCGGCTTCTTTGCAACAATCGCAGTGTTCCTCATCGTCATCTACCTCCAAGGCGTCCGAGTCGAATTGCCCATGAGTTACGCAGGCTACAAAGGCTTCCGCAGCAGATACCCAATTAAACTCCTCTATGTCAGCAACCTGCCCGTCATCTTCGCCTCTGCACTGTTTGCCAACGTGTACTTCTTCACACAGTTGCTCTGGAACCAGTTTGGACAACCTGCACCAGGAACTAACCTGTTCTTCCAAATCGTAGGTGACTACATGCGGACCGAATCAGGCAGCGTCGTTCCGGTCGGAGGATTAGCCTATCTCGTCACAGCACCCCACAACATCTGGGGAGTCATCGGCGCACCCCTGCAAGCTTTGGCATACTTGGGTATACTCATAGCTTTCTGTGCTGGGTTCTCGCTAATTTGGCTTGAAGTCGGCGGCTTAGGCCCAAGTAAAGTTGCCAAGCAACTCATGGACAGCGGCATGCAGATCCCAGGCTACAGACGCAGCGAACGTCCCATCGAACAAATCCTCAAACGCTACATCCCCATCGTCACTGTCTTGGGCGGTATACTCGTCGGGTTAGTGGCTGGGTTGTCGGATTTACTTGGTGCGTTTGGTACCGGAACTGGTATCTTGCTCTCCGTAGGCATCATCTATCAGTACTACGAATTACTGATGCGTGAACGGGCAGCAGAAATGTTCCCAGCGTTTAGGCGGATTATAGGCGAATAATCCCCCGCCCCTTTCTCCTCCTCTTCTTTCTTTTCTTTTCTTAATTATTTTTTTTGTAGCTAGTTATCCTTTAGCGTTTAGCAGTCTCTGCACGTTAGGTTGACTTGTATGCATGACTGGAGCGGTTTAATTTAGGTAGTATTGTTGGGTTGGAAGTGAAAACGGTTATTAACAAGAAGCATGTAGGCATAGTCTAAATAAACAAGGAACGCTCTGAAACGACGGAACTTGAGTGAAAAGTCATGAAAGCTTACCGAAAGATAATGTTTGTTATGCTATTAGCGCTCGTAGCGGGTTTTGCTTTGAGTGTTTTTGCTGGATCAGCAAGTGCCGCCCTGAGTTATCAAGGCTCCATATCAACTGATAATCAAGGGGTGACTGAAGAGGCATCCTACACTCTAACTCTTGCCAATACCGGTACTGACCGCTTATTATCTGCAAACATTACCGTTCCGAGCGGATTTACAGATATTAAAAATCTCGTCGTGGTAACTCCCTCGTCATGGACTGTACATGACACTCTAATTGATGATACTCTATACCTCAACCTTCAGTCCACTGAAGGCCTAGCCTCTGGCACACAAGTTACAGTTAAGTTTGATGCAACAAACCCCCGAGAAGCTAGAGACTATACCTGGATTGTTAACGCAACAGGCACAGATGGCACCCATGACTCCACTTTTGATGTGGAAGTTATTTCCCCCATACGTATCACAACCATGGTGCCTGCCCTTACAATATTGGGCATAGCTGTGGGGTTTGCTTTATTGTACAGCGTCCTTAACCGCGTTTTAATAACCTACTTTGTGGGTTGGGATCAGCATCATGTTATGCGCCGAGAAATTGCCGAATTCCAAAGAGCCCAAATGGCGGCGGCACGGGCAAACGATCAAAAACAAATGGAAAAACTCAAACGCAAACAAACTCAAATCAACAGCATGCAAGCAAAAATGATGAAACCCCAATTACTTCAACTCGGCGCTTCCTTTATCCAATTTGGTTTTTGGTTTTTGGTGTTAACCCCAACATTTGGCGGCACCAGCTTGGCGTTTCTGCCCGGATTTGGCGCTATCCCAGTGTTTTGGCTCTACCCCGCAATATCGATGTTCCTCTCCATAACCCTATCACGTATAATTGGTACTATGCCCATAGACATCTAATCTAACCCTGCCAAAAACTGGTGACCCAAAATGGCTGACCCCCAAAAAACCTGTGCCCAATCAAACAAAACGGTTCTCTGTATTTCTGGCCTAGCGGGCACAGGCAAAAGCACCTTAGCCAAAAAACTTGCCCAAAAATACAATCTCCAGTACTACTCCGGCGGGGATGCCCTAAAAGATTTAGCCAAACAAAAAGGCTATGACATATCGGTTCAGGGCTGGTGGGAAAGCGATGCTGGGATAAATTTTCTCAAAGAACGCCTAAGTGACCCCAAATTCGACTGTGCAGTTGATGAAAAACTCTTAGAATACGCCAAACAAGGCAATGTCCTCTTAGATAGTTGGACCATGCCTTGGTTGCTTAAAGGCGGATTTAAAATCTGGCTGGAAGCCTCAACTGAAAAACGCGCAACCCGCGTAGCTGAACGCGACAACATGCCCTTTCTTGAAGCACGCAAAATGCTAGAAGAGAAAGAAAAACGCACCAAAGAAATCTACCAAAGCCTCTATGGCTTTGCACTGGGTGAAGACTTAACACCCTTTGACTTTGTTTTAGATACCGATAATTTAACTGCCGCTCAAGTTTTTGAAGTTTTATGCCACGTCGTTGACAATCTAGTTCTCACAACCACCACATCATCTACTTCTTGATCTAATCTCTCTTGACTACTACTGTTGATGTTGTCCCTGTTCCTTAGCTGTTTACCTCTGACCGTAGAATTGTTTATTCCAAGTGGTGATAGTATTTTGGGGGGATGTGTTTGTTCTTTTTTGGTTAGAATGTGTTTTGTTGTTTGTTGGTGGTTGTTTATTTGAGTAGTAGTTTGATGTTTTTCCATTGGTCGTTTGCTAGGGAGAGTATGCTTTTGGGGCCTCCGTAGAGTGAGTATGCGATGTAGCAGAGGTAGTTGCATTGGGTGCAGTCTTGGTATGTTTTTCGGAGTGTTTTGAATTCGTTGCTTTTCCATTGTTTTGGTTGGTCAAAGATGGAGCCGGCAAAGTTGTGGTTGTGGCAACCTGAGATGCGGCCTAGGTGATCAACAACGAGGAATTGGTTTAGTGCTTGGCATTTCCAGGTTCGTTCGGCATTTGGTTCGTAGAGGCTTCGCAAGGTTTGGAGTAGTTTTTTGGTCATGAGGATGTTTGGGTTTTTTTTCATTGATGCGATGAGTTGGTTGCAGAGGTTTACCATGGCTTCTTTGTCTGTTATGATGAATTCGTCATTTGCTTTGCCGATGCGAAAGAGTTGTTTGCTATCTACGGAGGTGTCATATGAGTATAGGCAGAACCACATTGGAATTTTGCGTTCCATGAAATAGTTTGTCATATCCATGATTTCGTAGAGGTTTTTCTGTGAAATGGTTGGGGTGACTGCCACTCGGATGCCTTCTTTTTGCAATACTTCCACTGTGTGTATTGCGTTTTTCCATGCGCCTGGGACTGCTTTTATGGCATCGTTTTTTGCTTCATCTAGGCTATCGATAGATATGGCAACAAAATCCACTTTTCGCAGAGCCTCGATTTTTTTTGTTGCCATACTACCATTATCGTAGACGGTTGTGAGAAACCGCTCCGAGGCATAATCTAGAATCTCTGCAATATCTGATCGGAGCAGTGGATCGCCGCCTGAGATGGTAAGCTCAACAATCCCCAGACCTTTTAAAATATCGAGCCCTTTTTTTATTTCTGCGGCTGAGAGCTCCTGGTCATCTTGCTCTTTCCAGACGTTGCATCCCACGCAACGGTAGTTGCATTTCCTTGTAACTAACCACTGTGCATGATGAGGCTTACCTGACGATAAATACCGACCCGCCAACGATGATGCTTTTCTCAAACCGGATGTCATTTGCCTCAATAGCACCTAATTATTTATGCTAAGATTTATTCAAAGCAGTACTATAAAAACAATAGCAACCTTCCCTTGTTGCTGCAGTGCTGAAATGGGTTGGCGTGTCGCTTGGGTGTTTGACTACTTTTTTTGGGCTAAACTATTTTAGGCTAGAACATCAAAGCAAGAGTAGCATAACACTCACGCCAAGCGGCAACAACAATGCAAAACAATCTACCAATTAATTCTCTATATAGCCCGGGGGAAGCGTTTGGTAGTTGACTCTTTAGATGTTGTGCTGATAACCAAAAACAGCCAACGCATCCTAACCCAATGCATAGAATCCATCTATGCAAACATCCCCGTTGCTAGGCTCATCGTGGTCGATGGCGGCTCAACCGATCAAACAATTCCCATCCTCAACAAATTACACAAAAAATATCATAACGTGACCATACTCTTTGATAATGGCACCCGCGCCACTGCCCGCCAAAAAGGCATTAACCATGTAACCACAGAGTGGTTTATGTTTGTAGACAGCGATGTCGTGCTGTGCCACGACTGGTACAAAAAAGCCCAAAAATACCTCATCCAACCCAACGTCGGCGCCATTTGGGGAACCGAAGTTTGGTCAACCCTAAACAACCCCAAAGTTCTGCAACTATTCTTAATCATAACGCGCAAAATCTTTGAAGTCCGTGGCGGCACCCATGACACCCTAATCCGCACAAGCACCGTCAAAGACATCAAAATCCCCCCAAATTTGCATATGTTTGAGGACGCCTACATAAAAGACTGGATCACAAACAAAGGCTATCGTGTCATTGCATGCTATAGTCCGTTTTGTCTTCATTACCGGCCCGCCTCTGTTTGGACTCTGAGAGGCAGTTTAGGTTTGATTGCTGAAGCATTTGAATTCGGTAACATCCGTCTAATCAGCCGACTGTTTTTAGCCTATGGCTTCTACACCCTATATTCCATCTATCAATTACTTTCCAAATAATTACGACCATATATGTCGCTTTTATAATCGGTTAATTTACTGTGTTTAATTGAATGCACACAAATTGCTTTTCTCTCTACTGGTAAACAAAAAATTACCTCAACTCTCAAAAGTTGTTCCAGATATGCAAACATAAGCTGCCTATTGCATATCCAAAAATCAAATTTTTGTCTAGCGCATAATGCCAAAAGGATAGCTTGGTGTCGAGGGCAGGGTTTGAACTTTAAAGCAGTGGAGATATCGCAATTATAGCCTCTTTTTCTTTTTTCTATACTCCTTCTCTCTGTTACCAAAAAACTTGCAGAGTTAAGGTTTAAATAGCCATCAGAAGTATCAACTCTAAAAGGTTCCGAGAGCAAACCTAAATCTGGAGCATATCAACAATAGTGTTATGGAGTATCAAGGGGTCAAATATTATATGGGTACTCATGTAAACGCAGAGCGCACGACTAAAAAAGCAGAAGACGGGTCGTCTACCTCAAAAATGTTTGAACCCCAACCAACTAACACCGAACAGGAAACTATTGCACCAATAGGGAATTTTGTCTACAATTTTACAAACATAAAGGCAACTGACACCGTAGATCCCTCTAAAAATATCCCTCTAATAAACCAGTTAAACAATCCCGAGCATGGAGACGCACTTGACCCAAAAAGGCTTGAACTTCTCAAACATGAACAAATCCCTATACAACAACAAGAACAAATAGGAACAAAAATAACCCAAAACAAACTCAGCAATAATACCATCACAACCTCAACACGAGAAGAGGGTCAGCATGTGCACGCACAGGGCGGTAGTATCTTTAAAGATGCTGTACACTTTCAGCCGCGCCTTGAAATAGGCGAGGTTAATGACCCGTTAGAGTACGAAGCGGAACGTGTGGCTCATCAAGTGACATCGTCGCCACTCCCATCCGCTGTGAATAGTGTACCTGTACAAATACAGTGTCTTGCAGGCGGCAACAACACTGGCTCGTTGCAGTTAGCGCCGCCAAGTGTAGAACGTACCCTTGTCCGCGGTGGACAACCGCTTGAGCCCATCGTACGCCATGACATGGAACGACGATTTGGTTATGATTTTTCCAACGTACGCGTGCATGACGATGTGCAGGCTCAGGCATCAGCATGCGACGTGAATGCACATGCGTACACATCCGGTTCACACATCGTTTTCGCAGGTGGCAAATATTCACCTAGTACGAAGGATGGGCGGCGCATCCTTGCGCATGAACTGACTCACGTCGTTCAGCAGTCACAGGGTAGTAACTATTTGCAGAGGCTGATCAGATCTCCTTATCCCTGGATAGGGGTGATTATTCCAAGCATTGGTGCCAATATTAGAAGCACCCCCAACTTAAGCGATCCATCCAATATCATCGATGCTCTTCCACAAAGAGAAAAGGTAAAAGTACTCCACGCGTCCGGAGACTGGTTGTATGTCAGGACCCATAGAAATCCAGCTATGGAAGGCTATATTTACCATACCTCTGTGGATGATGCGACCTCTAAGCGAATGGATCAAAGTGTTGCGGATACAGAGACAATGACTTGGAAGCCGTCTGGACCAGGAAGTGGGACAACTTTTGAATCATGGGCTTCAGCTCCAAAAAAAGATTCTTTTCCAGCCGTAACTCAGCTAACCATAATGAATTGTTGGGAAGCTGTCTTGCTGTCAGCATATAGAGCTGGAGCCATCAGTTGGGACTGGATTCATAATCTCTACGTCTCAATACCAATGGGCGATTGGGTTGACGCCATGTCGCGTGGTGTTCGGCGTGAATATAACATCATAGGACCGAATCTGCCGATACAACGGGGTGATCTTGTTTTCTTTGATGGATTAGCGCATGTAGCTCTGGCAACAGGGAACGGCTCTGATGTCTTTACATTTTGGCCGCCGCCAGATACTCCGTTCACCCACGGCGGTACGCTTGATCGAGTAAAGGTGTTCACTATTGAGGAGCTGACCGAATGGTGGGAGACAAATTTTGGATCCACGCCTACTGTTGAGTTTGTTGCCCCCGCTTGGTAGGTGTTTTTACAAAATATGAGCTGTGGTTTTATAGATGAAGTTATTTATGAATGGGGTAAGAATATAAAGAATATGAAATCCGCTATTGGTGAACTGGTTTTAGTCATGACTGCTTCTTATAAAGGCGACATTGGCTTTGGTACAGTATTCGATTGTGAGATAAAAAAAGTTTTGGTTGGTAGTTTAAATGCGCACAGAATATGCCTCATCGTTCTACCAAACGATAAGGATAGTCTGAATTTCATTATGACACATCTGCATCCTGAGGAGATTCAGATAGAATTTATAGTTTATCAAAAAGGAGAGTCATATAGTACTGCAGTTATTAGCGGCTTTGTTGACGAATCTAAGACTTCCTGGAAAATCAGTCATGTCAGTGAAGCGAATGGGGTAGCAGGCAAACAATCGGGAGTAGACCACGATTAACATAACTACGATGCTGTTGTGAAAGGAAGTTGTTAATTTAAGGGTAAATGGTTTGGTATTGTGGACGATTGTGGTGGAGTTTGGGGTTTAGAAGAAATTGCGCAAGGATTAAAGACTGGGCAGGGTGAAGATTGGGAAGACCGTAAAGAGTGGCTCAAAGAACGTTATCCTGATGTTTTAGAGAAGGGCTTAGAGTTTTTTGATATTGAGTGAAATAAATATTAGACCTTAGTCTTTATTATTTTTGGTGTTTTTAACTGTGGTTTGGGTGTGTTTGTTTGCGTTTTTAGGCTGTTAAGGTTCCAGATATGCGAAAATTGACTATACCGCAGACAATATTGGCCA
>WRCX01000015.1 GCA_009783705.1 Candidatus Bathycorpusculum hydrogenotrophicum
AAATCCTGAGCGTTTAATTTTGACGCTTTTTCATACCGAACCAAACTACCAAACATAAACAAAACCAACTTTTACCCACAAAGCAAGCAACCACACTATTTATAATTGCCGAGGAGGTCTATTTTTCTTCGCTTATGCAGAAATAAAACTAACCGAATTCAGTATAATAAGAGCCATCTGTGAGTCTGTCAAAATGTGATTCCGCAACACCGAAATGTTGACCTTTAGTAGTTTTTCATAGTCCATAACCATGATAATGCTAACTACGAACTACATGCATCATCACTAATCTGCGGAAATAATCAACCACAAAAAAGAAACTAAATCCCAAGAAGATCTAATGAACAAAAACGCTTGCCATAAAACAACAAACTAAACAAAGACCCGACGAGCTGGCGCTTTGCGTAGAAGAGAAAGCCCAGAAGCAATTCTTTGAACATTTCGCGGTAGAATAGTTATTGAAGATTTATTACAAAGACAGACTCTCCTTTTTTGAGGAATCTGCATGTCCTATGATGAGAATGCAGTGTTAGATATCATCGAGAAAGCAAGCAAAAGTGTGGTAAACATATCCACAGTCAAATTGGTACACAACGTTTTCTATCAAGCAGTACCGGTAAGCGGCATGGGTTCAGGCACTATCATTGATAAAAGAGGTTTGATTCTAACCAACAATCATGTCGTGGGTGGAGCACAAAAAATCAATGTAACCTTGTGGAACAATCAGGTGCTAGAGGGAGTTATCGTTGGGTCTTGTGCAATCCATGACATAGCAGTCATAGAGGTCCAAGATGGCGAAGAGCTTGAAGCCGCGGAGCTGGGAGACTCAGATAAACTCAGAGTGGGACAACAGGTTTATGCTATTGGCAATCCGTTTGGTTTAGTGGGAGGCCCCAGTGTAACTAGAGGCGTTGTGAGCGCTATAAATCGAACCATAGAATCTGAGCGGGGACTGATTGAAAACCTCGTACAGACCGACGCTGCCATTAACCCCGGCAACAGCGGCGGACCACTCATTGACCTTTTGGGTAGAGTGGTTGCCATAAATACCGCCATCATTCCATATGCACAGGGCATCGGGTTTGCTATTCCTATTAATTCTGCCAAGAACTGTACCGAACAAACAGTCACAAAAAATGCTAAGCAACAACCGTGGCTGGGCATCGTTGGATTAACTATAACTATGCAGATAGCACGCTATTATGGGTTAACGGTGGATTGGGGCGTTTTTGTAACCAAAGTGATTCAGGGCAGTCCCGCAAAACAAGCGGGTATGGTACAGGGAGATATCATTCTTCAAGTGGGCAGTATCGAAATCAAGGGGATTGAAGAGTTGGTCGCAGAAGTCCACAAATACACCATCGGCAAAACCCTACAGGTGCTTGCGGTGCGTAATAGCAAAAAATGTCTCTTTGAGTTAAAACTCGGCCAAGCACCATCATCATAAATTAAGGTGATAAAATGAACATAGAAGAAGAAATTAGAGAAATTCTTGACAAATACCGTGTTGTTGCGGTTGTTGGTTTATCGGATACTTTGGGCAGGCCCAGTCACCGTGTTGCGGCATATCTCAAAAAACATGGTTACCAAATAATTCCGGTTAACCCGTTTGTTGAGAAAGTTTTGGGTGAGAAGTGCTACAAAAGTCTTCTAGATATTCCAGTTGATATTCAGAAAACTATAGATATTGTAGATGTCTTTCGAAAAAGTGAAGATGTTCCACCAATTGTTGCGCAGGCCATTGAACTTAGAGTTAAATTTGGCAGGCCGTGTGTGGTTTGGATGCAAAAGGGTATTATCAATTTAGATGCGGCGAAAATGGCACAGCAGTCAGGTTTGAGGATGATTATGGATCGATGTATAATGGAGGATCACCTGCAGTTGTGTCGCTCTAGTTAAGCTGCGCCCAGTATTAGTGAGACAACTGTTGCGATTATGACTATGGTTAGGGTTTCGGCGAGAGTTATTTTCCAGCTGACGCGGGTTTTCTTTGAGCGATATCGAACTAAAAAGACTCCTGCGATGACGCTGACTATACTTAGTGAGGCTACGATGTTGTAGTATGGGGGTAGGAGTAGGTAGGTGGCTATGGGGATTATGCCGGCTATGAAGGTTGTGACTCCGCAGATGATGGCGGCGTAGAGATTTGATCGATGGATCTGGCGGCCCAACACTAGGAAGAGTTTTTGGACCAGCAGAAGGGATTTGGTGCGTTCTTTTTTGTCAGGAATATCGCTTAGACTGTAGTTCATTAGGTTCTGCAGGGTCATTATATCGTTTAGGTCCTCAGTGATGCCGCCTAATAGAAAGCTAGAAAAGTTTGTGATGGCAACTGCGCTCAGGGTTAGAAATGCAGAGAAAATAACAAGATCAGGGTTGCTAAATATGGCATTTGAGGTGAGAGTACCTATGAAGGCTGAGAGTATGACAACAAGGCTGGTAATGGAGCCGTCGACTAAACCGGCGACAACCTCCATGATGGGCTCTTTTTTGAGCAAAAGACTCTCCCACTCCTTACCTAGTCGGCGCCCCTTTGTTGTCAACCGAACATACTCACCGCTTTCCTCAATAAGATTCTCTGCGGCCATCTCTGTAAGTGCCTTATCAAGCTCAGCAGGATCAATACAAGTATAGCCTACACAAACCCGATCGATGCGTCGCTTAAGGGTAGAGCGATTAAGTTTAGCACCTTTAGTGAGGTTTAAAAGAACAATAACCCGAATAACGTCGGGTAACTCTTGAATTTCAAAGGACACTCAACTGGTCACCGATACAACAATAACATCATATGCAACCAAAAAGAAACTAAATAACATTGTGCCACAAAACATGGACAAAATAGGGTTGAGAGCAATAACCGCTAATTCGCTATAGCAGTAATTGATGTTATTAGCACTTTTTTGCATATCATAGTTTGTTTTTTGGCATGTCTGGTAAGTGTAGGGTGTTTTGATTTAGTTTCAGACAAGGTTTTGCTCCTAAAAATATTGATTAAGATATACGCTTATCTTTTAGTGGTGGTTTTTTGTCTGACAACGTTTTAGTTCGAGAAATTATGACAAAGCCTGTCAAGGTTGTACGTGAGGATACAAATCTTCAAGAAGTCATCGCGACCTTGAGTAGTTTTGATATTGATTCTATTGTTGTTGTGCAGGGAAAACGTCCTGTAGGTATCATAACATCTAGGGATGCTTTGATTAGGGGTTTTGAGCAGGGTTTGCCGGCGCGTGAAATAAAGGCGGGGATGGTTGCTTCTGCGCCGGTTATAACAATTGACCAAGAAGCCAGCTTAGAAGAAGCTACAGATCTGATGCGAAAAAAACACATCAAACATTTAGCTGTTATTAGCAACAGTGAATTGGTTGGGATTATTAGCGCCATGGATATTGTTTTTGCGATGCCCTCAATGCTACACACTATGGAAGAAGTTTGCCGACGATAAATTTGAAGCGCCAGCACATAAGTACAATTTTAAATGTCGGAAAAATAGTGCCGTAAGCATATAAGATAGACTTTTCAGAAGACTTTTTTTATGCTTGTTATGTTAAAATCTTTATCATCTGTTATTATTTCTTTAGCACCAGTTCTTATTGCTACGGCTAGATGTAGAGCGTCTTCGTAGTCTAACTTGTTGCTGTCCATCAATTCAGTGGCAGTTGTCAGGTCTTCGGGTTTTAATGGCTCTATTGTTAAACCCTTTAGTTGAGTTAGAGCGGTTGTAATTTGCGCTACAAATGGGCGGTTTTTTAAGTTTTTGCCAGCTAATCCCGCCAGTACATACAGTGCTTCATAGATGGTTAAACTAGAAGTTACGTATTCTCTGGGAGAAGATGCTATGATTTTCTGTATCCAGCTATATGCTGTTTCGCCGTATACTGGGTGGTTACTTAACCAATAAACGAATATATTGACATCTACATAGTAACGCGTTGTTTCCACCGTTTCAACATCTCCGTTTTAGCATATTCCTCTAGGTCTTCAGGCCAGTTTTCTACATGCACTATACCATAGTATTTATCGGCTATAGACTCGGAGGCTTCTATGATCAAGACTTTCCCTTCGGATTTTATATTGACACAGCCCCCTTCGCTTAATTGGATAGCTTCTCGGAATTTTCGGGGGATCCTGATACGACCTTTTGCATCCATTTTTACGGTGGTCTCAGTCACAAATATTCCCACATACAAACTAATTCCCACCAATTTAAATATTCCCACAGTTAATTATTTGCCCACTTTCTTATGCAGATAATAAATTAAATAAGTTACCGATTACACTTTATGGGTTACTTAGTGGTGGATGATTATGAGTAATGAAGTTTCTGTTTCTTATGAGCCTTTTAAGGAAATTGTAATTATGGAAAAGACTTGTTTTAACAGCCCTGAGGAAATTGCGCGGTTTACCAGTGTGATTGCTGGAGGTAAAATGGCAGGGTTGTATTGGGTTGATGGGGTGGTGTTTCTCTATTTCCCGCTTTCGGCGTCTAATGTTGCGGTTGCTAAGGAACTCTTGGAGAAGCGCAAGGTTTATTGGACCTATGTTGGGTTCGCCGCTATGCCACGGTATATGCCTATAATTGAAACTAAGGAAAAGATGATTGTACCGGTTGTGGATATATCCTGTGATCCTATTCTCAAGTCAGTTGCGCAGTGGTTAAAGCAACAGCTACAGACGGAGAGATGTTGTCCCCCAGAGCCGGGACCACAAATTGGTTACAGGTAGACCTGTACCCTAATTGAAGGGTAGGGTTTGGGTCAGATAAGCTTTAGAGGCAAAGTTTTTTCGGGCAAGGGTGAGGGTAAACATTTTGTTGAGTTACCTTGGGTTAGAGCGCAGATAGAGCAGAAGTTGGGGTTTAGGCCTTATTTTGGAACGTTAAATTTGCATCTGTTTGAAGAAGAGGATGTTTTAAAAAGAAAAAGATTGCTTGAGTCTGCTTTGGGCATATGTGTGGAGCCTGAGACTGGTTATTTTTCAGGAACACTTTTTAGGGCAACTATTTTGGGTGTTGAGGCAGCAGTTGTGATTCCTCAGGTACCAAATTATCCAGTAGATGTTTTAGAAGTTATTGCACCGGTTTATTTGCGTGGAAAATTAGAAAAGGGAAAGGGGGATTTAGCGGTTGTTGTTACAGTTACGGTTTAGCAGTAACTGTTTTTTTAAAGTTGGCTATGTAGGCATCTAATCCGCCGTTTTTCTGGAGGTATTCGCCATACCAGACCAGCGCTTTCATGGCGCGTGCGGCAGCTTCGGGGCTGTCAAAGCTTGGAACGCCCATTTTGTCGAAGTGGGTTCGAGTGTAGATGGCTAGATCAGTTTCGCCGATGTCGACTGCAACGATGGGTTTGTTGTATTTGCGAGCGACTTCAACGGTGCCGCCGATGTATTTCTCTTGGAGACCCGGCATGTGGTGGAGGCCAAGTAGGATGATGCCGTGGGTTTTAGGGTCGTTGAACATGATGTCAGCAGATACGATGAATTGGTCATCGATAACTGAGCCGGTGAGGTCAACTGGGTTGTGGGTGGCGGCGATTTCGAGGATTTTGCCTTCTTTTTTGAGTTGGTCGAATTTTTCATCGGTTTCTTTGTCGAAGCGGTCTGCGGTTAGGCCTTGGGTTTCGAGTTCGTCAACGGTCATAACGCCGGGTCCGCCTGCATCGGTTAGAACACCCATGTTTTTACCGGTAGCTGGGGGTTGCATTGCTAGGGCTTTGCCGTAGTCGAAGAATTCGTCCATGCTACGGGCACGTATGACTCCGCATTGTTCAAAGGCGGCGTCATAGACTTTGTCGCTGCCTGCGATGGCGCCTGTGTGGGATGCTGCTGCTAGGGCTCCTGCGGAGCTACGGCCGGATTTGATGACCACGACAGGTTTTTTGAGGGTGACTTTTTTAGCGATGTCGATAAAGGCGCGTCCACCCTTAACATCTTCAAGATAAACAAGAACCACTGTTGTTTCGTCATCTTGGAGCAGGTAGTTAAGAATGTCAGATTCAGAGACATCACATTTGTTGCCAAAGCTGACGAATTTAGAAACACCCATACCACGACCGGTTAGGTAGTCAAGTGCAGCTGAGCCAAAAGCACCGCTTTGGGTAATCATAGCAATGTTACCAGATAGGGGACGGGGGGTAGCTACAAATTTTTGACCATTGCTGAGGGTTTTCATCTCGGGTAGAAATATAGTGTCGACACCGCTTTTACGGTAAAAGACACCCAAGCAGTTGGGACCCAAAATGCGAATACCGCCCTTTTTGGCGATTTCAACCACTTGGTCTTCAAGTTCTTTGTTTCCGACTTCTTTAAAGCCGGCAGTGATTATAACAGCGCATTTAACTTTTTTAGCAACCGCCTCCTCCATGACACCAGCAACTGCTTTGGAGGGAACAATAATAACAACTAGATCAATCTGATCAACAGGAACCTCACTTAGAGTCTTAAAACACTTAAACCCTAAAAGTGATTCTTCACTTGGGTTCACAGGGTAGAGCTCGCCCTTGTAAACGCCCTCATTTTTGTTAGTGGCAAGATTCTCAAAGATGACGCAGCCGGCTTTGCCAGGTTTTTTTGTGGCGCCAATAACTGCGACGGTTTTTGGATTAAAGAATGCATCCAGCTTTTGTAGTGCTTCTTCCATTAGCTATCCCATCGTAATGCGCATATGCTCACAAGCCGATTTTTATGTCTTACTCTCCAAAAACACAATTTTTGGTTTATTTCTACAATATTAACCTTTAACACGATTTCCTTCGGACGATAACTAGCGGCTTATGAGAAACTGATGCAATCATCTCCCAACTCACCCCATCCACCGCAACACCAAACCGCGAAGCCATATCCCACACCGTCGCACCCGAACCCACCCCCCGCACCCGATCAGCAACATTTGTAACAGTTAAGGCTTCCCCAGCCAAAACAAATCCCCCCGCAACCGCCAAAGGCGTAGAACTGCGCTTCAACCCCAAAACCCGCCCCAAAACATAACCAACCACCCCACCCAAAGAATGAATACCGCGCATCGGCTTAGGCCGCGGAGTAAAATAAAAATTACAAAACCGAAAAGTCTTATCAGTATCAGCAATAACTACACAAACATCACGACCCAACTCTTCTCTGATACATCGCCGAATTTTCTGAGCAAAACCCTCAACACCACCCAGAGGCAAACTAACATAGGAATAGGCCAAATTAGAACCATCAATCCCACCCTCAGAACCAAACATCAACGCATCCAAAAGCCCTGCATGCTCCAGCGCCACCTGCTTATGACGACTCCCCGACTCAGAGGGGTACTCCCGCAGACGCCTAAGCAACCGCCCCCCAAACCCACACAAAACCCCAAGACCATAGCCCCAAACCACACGCATCCAAACCCCAGCAATAAATTTGGCATTTCGACTAGGCTCAACCAAGGCTTCATCAACTATACAACCCGTAGCAATCGATAGAGCCTTCTCAGAAACAACCACAAAATCCCCATCTAAGAGCTTGCCGCTCAGAGCCTCAGTTATTTTATAGAGATAGTTTTCATGGGGTTTCCAGTAACTGGTCTTAACCGCCAACGCCAAATATTTAGTCATAGAGAAACGCTACCAAAGCAAACCAACTTTTCACTAATAAGACTAATCCAAGACGCCATTTTAGGATTATAGGCAATTGCAGTGTTTGTGATTGTTTAGAAGAGTGCGTAGGGGAATTTTTGGTTGTTTTGCCAGTGTTTGCCTTTTATGGGGATGGGGTGTCCACAGACAGAGCAGTGCATGTCGTCGGTTAGGTTCCATTGTGTGACTTCAAAGCCGCATCGTTTGATGACAGCGATGTCGCAGTTGGGGCAAATCGTGTTCTCGGCGGGGTGATCGGTGATGTTGCCGATGTAGACATAGTTGAGACCTTGATTTTTGGCGGTTAGATAGGCATGCTCCATTTCTTGCACACTAGTAGCAGGGGTGTTGGCCATTTTATATTCGGGGTGGAAACGCAACATATGCAGAGGGGTATCAGGACCCAAGTAATCGTTTATCCACTTAGATAGAGAGCGGATGTTTTCAGACGAGTTCCCGATTTTGGGAATAACGAGGTTTGTTAGTTCGATGTGGACATTGTGGAGTTTGAATTCTTTTAGGGTATCATATATGGGTTCGACTGTTGGAACGCTCATGTTTGTGCGGTAGAAATCGGGGTCGGCACCGCCTTTAAAATCTACAGTAACCGCATCGAGGCAGGGTGCAATTGTTTTTACTGCTTCGGGTGTCATGTATCCATTGGTTACAAAGGTGTTGAATAATCCGGCCTGTTTGGCCAGCTTGGCTATGTCATAGACATACTCCAAAAAGATTGTAGGTTCGGTGTAGGTGTAGCTTAAGCCTTGGCAACCTGTGTTTTGAGCGGCACTAACTGCTTCTTCGGCTGAGAAAGGATCGCCGGGTGCTTGGTGGTCTTGGCTTATCATCCAGTTATCGCAGAATTGGCAACGAAAGTTACAACCCGCCGCCGCTATAGACATCACTGAGGCACCTGGATTGAAGTGATAGAGGGGCTTTTTGCTGATAGGATCAACGCCTACAGAGACAGCTTTACCATAGTTTAGGCTATAGAGAGTACCGTTTTCATTTTTTCGGACCAAACAGAAGCCAGGTGCACCCATACTGATAAGACAACTGCGTGCACAAAGACAACATTTGACTTTGTTATCATCTTGGCGAGTGTAGAGTAGCGCTTCATGCAGAGACATATTTTCCACAAAGAAAAAGAGCAGATTGTGTTTAAAAGTGTTAACTCAAGGGCTTAAACAGCTCGTGCACCGCTTAAACGCAGACCTCTCAGGCATGCGGGGTGTTTTGAAGAATTTGAGAACGCCATGTGTGTTCTACAAAGGAGGGAAAATTAGATGTTTAAGGAGGGTTGAAGGTTGTTTAGAGTAGTTGGTTGTAGAAGCAGCTGTATTCGCCTGTGTGGCATGCAGGGCCGGTTTGTTCGACTAGATATAGTAGTGAGTCGCAGTCGCAGTCTGTGCTTATGGAGATTATTTTTTGTGTGTTTCCGCTGGTTTCGCCTTTTATCCAGATTTCGTTTCGGCTGCGGCTCCAGTAGGTTGCTTTTTTGGTTTTTAGGGTTAGTTCTACGGCTTCTTTGTTGGCGTAGGCTTGCATTAGGACGGTTTTGGTTTTGGCGTCTTGGGTTATAACGGGGATGAGCCCGTTGCCTTTTGTGAAATCTAGTTTTTTGAGCAGTTCGGTTGGTGTTATTGTTGTCGTATGGTCACCCCCATTTTGTGCAGGTAGTTTTTGACTTTTGGAATGGGATAGTTGTTGTAGTGGAAAATTGAGGCGGCTAGTGCGGCGTCCGCTTTGCCTTCTGTGAATACATCGTAGAGGTGTTTGGGTTCTCCGGCTCCGCCGCTTGCAATTATGGGAACGTTGACATGTTCGCTTATATTGCGGGTTAATTCGAGGTCATAACCGTCTTTGGTTCCGTCTTTGTCCATGGAGGTGATTAAGAATTCTCCGGCGCCTAGTTTTTCGGCTTCGGTGGCCCATGTTAGGGCGTCTATGCCTGTGGGTTTTCTGCCGCCGTAGGTGACGACTTCAAACCAAACGGGGCCCTTGGGGGTGTTTATTGTGTTTTTTGTGTTGGCTGAGGTGGCAGTGGTGGTGGGGTTGCGTTTGACGTCGATAGCGCAGACGACGCATTGTCGTCCAAAGGCATCGGCTAGTTCGGTGATTAGGTGGGGGTTTTCGACTGCGGCTGTATTAATGGAGACTTTGTCGGCTCCGCTACAAAGAATTAGGCGTGCATCTGCTACACTTCGGATGCCTCCGCCGACGGTGAAGGGTATGTTGATTGTTTTTGCGACTTCTTGGACGTATTTGCGCATTATGTCGCGTTTTTCGCTTGAGGCGGTAATGTCTAAAAAGACCAACTCATCGGCGCCATCGTCGCTGTAGCGTTTGGCCATTTCGGTTGGGTCGCCGGCTGATTTGGGGTTTTGAAAGTTTATGCATTTGACAACTTGGCCGTGGTCGACATCGAGGCAAGGTATGATTCGTTTTGCTAGGGGCATATTGTTAGGGTCCTATGGTTGTTAGTGCTTCTCTTAGTGTGAATCGGTTTTCATAGAGGGCTTTGCCGATGACGGCTCCTTTGCAGTTGATTGCTTTGAGTGCGGCTAAATCAGCTATGGAACCTATGCCGCCTGCGGCGATGATTTTGGTGTTTGAGGATTGTTGGACGGCGTCGGTGAGGGTTTGGATGTCGGGGCCGTTTAGCATGCCGTCTTGTGCGATGGAGGTTATGAGAAATGTGTGGACACCTAGTTGGGTGTATTTGTTGAGGGCTTCATCTACGGTCATGGGGGACTCAGTTTGCCAGCCATCAACCATGATGTGGCCGTTGCAGTTATCTAGGGCAACTATGACGGTATCATCGCCGAAGGTTTTTTGGATTTTTGTGATAGCGGAAGGGTCGCTAAAGGCTAGTGAGCCCAGTATGACTTGGGCGACGCCTACTTGAAGCAGGCTCTCGGCGACTTCGTAGCTACGTATGCCTCCGCCGACTTGGAGGGGTAGGGTGATGTTTTTTGCGATCTCGGCGATGACTGGGCGGTTGTCGCCTATGCTAAATGCTGCGTCGAGATCGATTATGTGGAGTTTGCCTGCGCCTTCGCTTTGCCAGCGTTGGGCGGCTTGGAGGGGTGTACCGAATTGGGCTTCGTAGGTTTTGGCGGTTTCGGCGGCACCTTGGGTTAGGCGGACGATTTTTCCGCCCATTAGGTCTATTGCAGGTATTAATTGCATATTTGTCACTTACCGTACTATTATTTTTGCAAAGTTTTTGAGTATTTGGATGCCTGCTTCGCCGGATTTTTCGGGGTGGAATTGGGTGCCGTAAATGTTTTTTTGGGCGATAGCAGAGGTGAAGGTTTGGCCATAGTATGTTTGTGTGGCCACTATGTTTGGGTCCTTGGGGTCGGGATATAGGGAGTGAACAAAGTATACGTAGGTGTCCTCAGCAATGCCTTCGAGGAGTTCAGTTGGTTTTTTGATGCTAAGGGTGTTCCATCCCATGTGAGGTACTTTTACTGTTGTTGCGGGGAGTTGTTTGACTTCTCCTTTGAATAGGGCTAGTCCTTCTCCGGGTCCTTCTTGGCTTGTTTGAAAGAATAGCTGCAGTCCTAGGCATATGCCAAGTATGGGTGTGCCTTGTGTGGCTTTGGTGTGTATGGTTTCTTTGACTGGGGCTAGTTTTTCTAGGGAGGCGGTAAAGTTGCCTACGCCGGGTAGGGCGATGGCGTCTGCTTGGGTTAGGTCTTCTTTGGTGGTGGCTATGGTGGTAGTTAATCCAGTTTTTTCTAGGGCGGTTTTTAGGCTTAGGAGGTTGCCTGCGCCGTAGTCAAATATGGTTGTGTTGGCCACTTAGATGACTCCTTTGCTGCTGGGTACGCCTTTGCGTCTTGGGTCAATAGTGATTGCTTGGCGCAGTGCAAGTGCGAGGGCTTTGGTTGCGGCTTCGGCTTTGTGGTGGTCGTTGCTACCATATAGGACAAGGATGTGGATGTTTGCTTGGAGGGTTTGAATGAGTGATTCAAAGAAGTGCACGATGTCTTCGGTGGGCATGTCTTCTATTTTTTTGCCTTTTAGTTTGAGGTCGAGTTTGCCGTAGGGGCGTTTAACTAAGTCAACCGCAGCAAAGGCTATGGAGCAGTCCATGGGTGCGGCGGCGCTTCCAAAGCGGGTGATGCCTTCGCGGGTGCCTAAGGCTTTGTTTAGGGCTTCCCCTAGGCCCAAGGCGAGGTCTTCTACGCAGTGGTGTACCAAGTCGCCCTTAACGGATGCTGATATATCAATTAGGCTATGGGTGGCCAGAGAAGTGAGCATGTGATCAAGAAACGGCACTCCGGCAGATATTGTGGCTTTGCCTTCTCCGTCCAAGTTGACACTAACACGAACGTCTGTTTCTTTGGTTTTACGCTGAACCTCTTGAAATCTCATTATCGTCATTATTTTTTTTCTCCTTGGATTTGTTTTAGTGCCTCGATTAGTTTAGCATTCATCTGGGGCAGGCCCACAGTTATGCGGAAGCAACTCTCATATTGTAGGAGCTTACCCCATTTTTTTAGTATGATGCCCCGTTTAAGCAGTTTGGTGTAGAGTTGGTCTGCGGGGGCTTGGGTGTTTATGAGTATAAAGTCTGCCTGTGAGGCAAATGCTTTGATACCCTCGATTTGGTTTAGTTGCTCTATGAGATTTGTGCGCTCGGTTATAAGTGCTGAGACGGCACTTTGGGCTATGGTGATGTTTTCGAGCATTTTTATACCCATCCGAATAGAGAATCCACTTACGGGGTAGGGTAGGGGGGATTTATCGCGCATCACCTTGGCTAATTCGGGGTTGGCCACAGCATAGCCTAGGCGCAACATGGCTAGACCAAAGGCTTTGGAGAATGTGCGCAGTATAATCATATTGGGGAATTCTTGGATGCGTGAAATGAAGCTATAATCGGCAAATTCGCCATAAGCTTCATCTAAGATCACTATGCCGGGGAATGCTTGGGTTAGTTTTTCGATGTCTTTGGGGTTTAGTTGGTTTGCGGTGGGGTTGTTGGGTGAACACAAATAGAGCAAACGGGTTTTCTCTGAAAATGCGTCCAGCATGGCGTTTATGTTGAGTTGAAAGTCAGCGTTTAGGGGGATTTCTATGTATTGGCCGCCTTGGCGCTTGACACAGAGCCGGGGGATAGCAAAGGAGGGCGTGAAGGCCACTGCTGCATCGCTGGGCTCAATGAAGAGTCGTACCATACGATCGATTAACTCATCACCTGCGTTGCCCACTACTAAAAAGTCCTCAGGAACAGCGAGGTGGCGACTTAGTTTTTGGCGTAATTTGATTTCTTCATCCTCGGGGTACATGCGCAGATCGATTTCGTCACAGAGCTGCTTCATGATATCAGTTTGTTTGGCGCGGTCGATGTAGAGGTTTTCGTTGAAATTGAGCTTAACAATTTCAGACGACTCAACGCCTAGTTGATCGGCTAGACCCTCAGGGGTGACACCGGCGCTGTAGCAGTCAATAGCGCCTAGTTTGGCCAATTTTTTATCGAGCCATGCACGGTAGGAGGCACTCATTGTTGGAATCTCGCCTCTATGGCTTTGGAGTGATTGGGAAGGTTCTCAGTATCGGTTAGGACCTTAATGTGTGTGCGGACTTTTTCTAAGCCTTCTTTGGAGCATTCTGCAATACTGACGCGGCGCATAAAGTCGATAACGGAGAGTCCGGAGAAGGATTGGGCGAAGCCGCCGGTGGGTAGTACGTGGTAGGTTCCGCTGGCATAATCGCTTAGTGGTACAGGGCTGTAGGGGCCTATTAGGATTAAACCGGCGATGAGTTGTTTGGAGAGAGTTTGGGCGTTGTTTGTCAAAACTTCTAGATGTTCGGCGGCAAATTGGTTGGTTAGTTTGACTGCTTGATCCATATCAGTACAGACTATGATAAAACCATATTTAGAGAGGGATTCAAGAACTTTCTCAGCTCGGGGGGCTTGAGCTACTATGTTGGTGATCCAGCTTTGTACGTCTTGGGCTAGTTTGGGAGAGGTTGTTATAAGGGCTGAGATGCTGTCGGTACCGTGTTCGGCTTGGGAGATCATGTCATAGGCGATTAGGCAAGGATCTGCGTATTGATCTGCTAGGATTAGGATTTCGCTTGGTCCTGCGGGCATGTCTATGGCGGTGTCTTGTGAGACTTGGACTTTGGCGGCTGTGACGTATTTGCTTCCGGGTCCAACTATTTTGCGTACTGGAGCTATGGTTTGGGTGCCATAGGCTAGCGCAGCGATGGCTTGGGCGCCGCCGATTCGATAGATCTCGCTTATGCCACAAATATCAGCGGCGACAAGCACTAAGGGGTTGACTTTGCCCTCTGCATCGCAGGGAGAGCATATCACGATGCGTTTTACGCCGGCGAGTTTAGCGACCAGTGCAGTCATGATCACGGTGCTTGGGTATGCGGCTTGGCCGCCTGGAATATAGCATCCAACACTTTCCAGGGGTTGCATCAGGGTTTTTACCATAATACCCTCGTTGAAGACTTGAACGTTGGTTTGGGTGAGGAGTTGATTTTGGAAGATGCTAACGCGTTGTTTCATGAACTCGATGGCGGCTATTTGTTGTTTTGTGACTTGTTGGTAGGCGTCTTTGATCTCTTGGGAGTTGACTTGCAGGGTGGCGGGTGTGAGGTTGGCTTTGTCGAATTTTTGGGCGAACTCTATGATTGCTTGGTCGCCTTGGGTTCGAACGTGGTCTATGATGGTTTTTACGGTGGTTTGAAGCTCCGCTTGATTTTGATTGGTTTGTTGACGACAGAACCAATCTTTGGGTAACTGATTTGTGGTCCACAGTTTTAGGATTGGTTGGTTTTGCATTGGTCGTCGGTTCTCCAGGCGATCTCATCAAGGGCTAGCACCTGGCGTGGTTCAAACACCACTAAGCCCTGAGTGAGTCGGCGGATTTTTGGAAGTATGGCTATGAAGCAGTCTTTTTCAATGACTGTATTGACGCCTACCCAACCCTCATCAGCTAGAGGACATATTGTGGGGTTTTTAAGGGCGGGTAGTTCGGTTAGCAGGGTTTGGAGGTTTTCTTTTTTGACATTGACAAATATGTGTATACGTTTTGAGCCATCAACAACACCTTTTAGCAGAGCCACAATGTCGTAGATTTTTTCTCGTTTCTGGGGGTCTTGGAGCGCTTTTTTATTGGCAATAAGTATAGCTGCGGATGTGAGAACCGTATCAATTATGCGCAAACCGTTTGCTTCTATGGTGGTTCCGGTTTCGGTTACATCCATGATACAGTCGCTGTTTTCTGGGGGTTTGGCTTCTGTGGCGCCAAAGGAGAGAAAGATTTTAGCTTTAGGATTATCGCCCTTTCGCCACCAAGGTGTAACCAACACAGGATCTGTTTCGCCAAAGCGGGCTTTGTATTCAGGGGTGCTTTTGAGATACTCAGAAGCTATATTGAGGTACTCGGTGCTTACACGGAAGTTTTTGCCCTGACTCCAAATAGACTCCATGAACTGACCCAAGGTGGTGCCTGCGGGAACACTTTTGGGCACTGCAATAACTAGGCGGATTTTGCCGTATTCGAGGTTTTGGAGAATCTCAACATCAGCACGGTTTTCTTTTACCCAGTCCTCACCTGTGATACCTATGTCTTGGAGACCTTCGCTGACAAACACGGGGATTTCTTGGGGTCGTAGCACTTTCATCTCAATTTGGGGGTCATTTATACTTGGACGATAAGTACGATCAGTTCCGCCGAGTTTGAAGCCAGATTTGGAGAAGAATTCTGCGGTTGCTTTTTCTAGGGAACCTTTGGGGATGGCAAATTTTAATTTATCCATAAATTTTCACCTAAATATTTAGAGTTATATCTAAGGGTTTTTTGTTTTGCAAAAACGTTCTGTTGGGGAAATGCGCCTGATTTACAATAACAAATCGACACTAAGCTTTCAATGAAGGCAATCGCCTTGTATGAACGCAATTCCTCATCATACGTCACTAAGGACACCACAACAGCTGACTCCCTAATAAATTATCGCATCAATACTAGGCTAAATCCTCATACCAAGTACTGCAAAGCTATTTTTAGAGAGACAACCTCTTTTAAAAACAGTAAATAGATAACCCGCATATAAACAAAACGCGAAACCAACAACAGAAAACCAGCAACCAACCACAAAACCAAACGACCACCCGTGTCAGATACTAACGTAAACTAACAAAAAAAGAGCAAAAACAACAACCGCTTGGTTAAAACTCTGAGTTAAGCAGGCAATAAAAGTTATTAAAAACTTAACAGCTCAAAGTAAGAAGGAATAGTAAGATAGTGTTGCAGTATGGACGCAGATGAGGTTGTAGTAACAAAAAAAGGTCAGATAACCATCCCTGTAAGGTTACGTAAAAAGTTCAAAATAGAAGAAGGAACACACATAGAAGTCATTGAAACAGAGAATGGAATTCTTGTTAAACCAAAAAAATCTATTTGGGACTACATCGGATCAGGCACAACGTATGCAACCGTTGAAGAAATGAAAAAAGAACTCAACAAACTAAGAGAAGAAAACACCTAACCGAGTCTACGATACCCAATTTTTATGGAAGTAGTTTACTCAAAAATCCGGAAGCTAACTTCTGTATTTGCTGTTTAGGGTTGCAGTAAACTTCATATCAGAACAGACCTATAGCCACAAGGTGGTTGATATGAAAAAGATCTTTGATGTATTTCTGTTTGTTTTGTTAGTCAGCGGATTGTGTTTTGCCGCTATATCTTGTATAGATAAAGCACAAGCGCAGAGTGCTTCAAAGAAGCCGGCTGTTCCCGAGTTTAGCGTAGAGTTCATTAATCAATCCTATGATGTACCGCCCGCTCAATCAACAGATCCCTTCACAGGCGAAACGATAACCAAACCCGGCTATCACGTAGAAGCAGGAACCATCAAATTTACGATTAAAAATCAACCGAATTATTCGGGTTTAATGTACAATATTCGATGCAAAGGGCATTATTCAGACACCTGGACGGAAGCATTCCGTGCTAACGACGGCTTTCCACTACAGTCGGATTCTGCATATACCGAGATAATCTTTAGCGGTGATGATAGAGGACCTAAGGACAGCTTTAGCAACCTCACGGGTAACTTTGACGGCACCCATATCGGAGGAGTATTTGCACCTTTTGGCGGGAAAGTAGATTATCAAGTACAAGCCATGAACGGAGTCCTCAAAGCAGACCTAAGTCCACCCATAGTAGTAATACCCTACTACTTTGAAGGAGAAACAAGTGAGTGGAGTAACACAAAAACCCTAACTATTGGCACACAAAACAATGAAACCCCAAATCAGTCCAATACAACCTCATCAGGCTCCACTGATACCTCAGATCAAACAGCTCAAACAGAGATAACAATAGCAGGCCTTAACCTAGCTGAGTTTAGTTTGGTAATTGGCGTATGCACTGTAATAGGAGTGTTACTTGTTGCACTTGTGTATAAAGGTCGCATTCAATATGCTAAGACGTCATAGTATAAACGCATAATAATGGGGATTGTTTCTGTCATCATATCTCTGCGAAATTTTTATGATGAAAGGGGAGAAGGGGTTGAACCGATTTTTTCTGTACGTATAGTTATGTACCTCGCAGATGTTAAGAATAACTTTTTCTCATCACACATACCCCTAGACCATTTCTGCAAATGATGCGCTTAATGTGCTGTGACCCCCTTTTTCCAGCTCTTTTTAAGCTTTAAATCACCAATACGCTTCTGTTTGGGATTGTTTTTTTATAGCACATCCAAAAAATCAAAGCGCTATGAAGTGCTGAAGTGCTGGCGGTATGTTCTGACATTTCCATAAAGTATGAATTTGGACATCACCTTTAGTGCTCACATAAATGCCATAAGAACCAACAGCACATGTAGCCGCATGTTGTTGTCGATGCTGAAAGTTTGTTTAAAGACATTTTTGCACGCCATCCGAGCATAGTTTGGCCTTAAACTGAAAGTGTTGTGCAAAAAACAATTTTGCAAACTATATATAATAAATAAACCAATTTACCGCATATATAATAAATAAAGCACATTTATATAATAAAATTAAAAAGCATACCCTTATGAAGTATGCAATAATTGATCTCGGGTCTAATTCAACAAGACTTGCCATCTACAGATATGAAAATGGCAAATTTGATAAAATTTTCAATCAAAAAGAAATTTTGGGACTTGCTGAATATGTTTCAAAAGATGCCTTAAGCACAAATGGCATCAAGAAAGCATGCGCCGTTCTGAATGATTTTAAAGCAAATGCACTAAACTTTACTGCATTATCCAATATTCATTTGATTGCTACAGCTTCCCTTAGAAACATTACAAACAAAGACGAAGCCGTAAAACTTATCATTGAGAAAACTGGGTTGACACCAAATGTTCTTGAAGGCGAAACAGAGGCTACCTTAGGGTTTGCCGGGGCTTCTCAATATGTAAATTGCGATAACGGAGTAATGATTGACATTGGAGGAGCAAGCACTGAACTTGTGCTCTTCAGAAATTACAGAGCTGTAAATCTTATAAGCCTACCAATCGGCTGTTTGAATCTAGCTGTTAAACACGTGAGCGAAATAATACCTAAAAAAAGTGAAATGAAACAGATTACAGCAGATATAAGTAACCAATTTTCAAAGATTGATTGGGAAACAGATACAAACTATCCACTGATGATCGGCGTGGGGGGCACACTTCGAGCCGCGCTTAAACTGTCTTGTAGCATTTTTGATCTTCCACAGGAACAAAACAGCATTGAAACTCGCTACATAAAGAAAATTACCAAACTTTTGATAGAAAATAAAAACGATATTTACCACACTACATACAAAACTATCCCTGAGCGGTTAATGACTATTTTACCAGGACTGGCTATCCTGCGATATGCAATAAAAAAATTCGAATGTAAGACCATAACGGTAAGTGAATACGGTATCCGTGAAGGTTATTTAATGGACAGGGTGCTAAAGAAACATGATGAACCCCCCAACAGTGGCAAACAAAACTGATTTTAATCACTGCATACAAAACAGGGAGCTATCATGGCTGAAGTTCAATGAACGGGTTTTAGAGGAAGCAAACTTTAGTAACAATCCACCATTAGAACGACTAAGGTTCATCTCTATTTGCAGCAATAACCTTGACGAGTTCTATATGATCCGGGTTGGCAGCCTAACAGACTACATGCTGTTTGCTCCCGAATATTTTGATAATAAAACAGGCATGACAGCAAAACAACAACTTGACGCCATATTCAAACAAACAACCTCACTGTATGCACTTAGAGACAACTATTTTTTCACCGTTATAGAAAATCTAACAAAATTCGAAATTAACCATTTGAGAATGCGTGACCTGAATCATAATGAACAAAAGAAGGTTGAAAAACAATTCATACGGGATATAATGCCCTTATTGTCCCCACAAATAATTGACAGCCGCCACCCGTTTCCCCATATCGACAATAAACAACTCCATATAGCCGTGACATTGGAACATAAAAACAAATCTTCGTTTGGATTGATAGCAGTTCCCAAAACATTGGAACGAATTATCTTTCTAGAAGGAACATTTCGCTTTGTCTTATTAGAGGACGTAATTTATTATTTTTCACATATCGCTTTTAAACCGTATAAAGTACAAAATAAAACAATCCTAACCGTAACCAGAAATGCCGACATTAACACAGAACAAGGCATACTAGACGAGGATATCGACTATCGCCAATTTATGCAAAAACTCATTAAAAAACGCCAACGCCTTACACCTGTCAGATTGGAAATTCAGTATGAGGTAAAAAACGCTTTTATCGAATTTTTCTGCGAAAAACTAAACCTAAAAGATACACAAGTTTTCTTATCTTCCACACCACTTGACCTTAACTATTGTCATAAACTTGAGGAGAAAATAGAGCTAAAAAACAGAAAAAATTTGGTAAGACCAGTACATACCCCCTGTGATATTTATCCTGTTGACAAAAAAATAAACATAATGAAATACGTTCAAAAGAAAGATCACCTTTTGTCCTACCCTTATGAGAGCATTTTACCCTTTCTTGAAATGATTAAACAAGCCGCAGAAGATCCAACAGTCTTATCCATAAAAATAACCCTCTACAGGCTTGATTCCCAGTCTAAACTTGCCGAATCACTGATTCGCGCTGCTGAAAATGGGAAAGAAGTCATTGTACTAATGGAGTTACGTGCTCGATTTGATGAAGCCAATAATATCGAATGGTCGAATCGACTAGATGAAGCAGGTTGCCGTGTGATATATGGGCCATCTGGCTATAAGGTACATTCCAAAATATGTCTGATTACTAAAAAAGAAAACGGAAAAATACAATATATTACGCAAATAGGTACGGGCAACTATAATGAAAAAACTGCAAAACAATATACTGATCTCTCGTTGATCACAGCAAATCAGGAAATCGGTAAAGATGCGGCCAGATTTTTCAATAACCTTTTACTGGGTAATCATGATGGAGATTATACCCATCTGTGGATAGCTCCTAATTACTACAAACAGAATATTTTACAATGTATAGAGGCGGAGGAGAAGAAGGCAAAGAATGGTGAAAACGGGAGAATAATTATTAAATGCAACTCAATCACGGACAAAGACATTATAGTAAAATTAATTGAAGCATCTCAAAGTGGTGTAAAGATTTCCATGATTGTGCGAGGTATCTGTTGCCTGATACCATGTGTTCCGCAACTTACCGAAAATATCACAATTATCAGTATCATAGGCGAATTTTTGGAACATTCAAGAATTTACTGCTTTGGAGCAGGGGACGACAAAAAAATATACATCTCATCGGCTGATTTGATGACAAGAAATACTGAACGTCGTATCGAAATTTCTTGTCCTGTTCTGGATGGGGAACTTCAGCAACGAATTTTTGAAATGCTAGAAACGATGCTTATGGATAATACAAAAGCATGGGAACAATTTTCAGACGGCAGATATGTGTTGCGTCATTCACCAATAGATCTGCCTATTAACTCACAAACGATATTTACAGAGCAAGCCCGTGTCAGCGCCGCTCATATACTTGTTGATAACATGCAAAGCACAAAAGGAACAATAGTATCATCCGATATTACCCATATCGGGAGAAAAATCAAAGATATATTTCTGAAATTTCGGGATTCATCGTAACACCAAATGACAATACTGCATCAAGCAACTATACACACAATCAAAGGGAGCAACAGGGTAGAATAAGTGGAAAGTTTGATGGTGACATTAAACAGCTAATCAGTTGGTGCTTCATTTTAGTTTGTTCTATTCTGCGCTAGATGAGAGCCTTTGATGTGAGCTGTCTAATGTTGTCGCACCACGCTTACCAAAAACCCAGACAATAGTTCTTCGCGAACTACCACCAACTACCCTGCAAAGTTTCTTTTTTATCAACTATTAAAAATCTATTTATCCTGTCAATAGGACATAACATAAGAAAGCACCGAGAAAGGAATACAAAATGGATAAAGAAATAATGGGCATATCCGGAAGCCCTGTACCAAATAGCAATACTGATAGGTTTATTATGCATATACTAAAATCCAGCGGACTGAGCTATGATTTTGTCAAATTAAGCGACATCACAGTAAGACCCTGCCGAGCATGTAAAGCCTGCGTCAAAGACAACATCTGCAAAATTAATGACGATTTCCCAGAACTTGCCAAAAAGCTACTAACATCTAAAGCCATTGTTATCGGCGGATACGCACCATACCGTATGATAGATGGCTACACAAAAGCATTCATCGAAAGATTATGGTCAATGAGACATTTACATAGTTTAAATCAAAGCAGAATTGCGGTAACAGTCGTATCAAGCATAGAGACCTCAACTGCTCAGAAGGTGCTTTCGAGTTTGGCTGTTGTTATGCAGATGGAAAAGTTTAACCATGTAGCGCAGTTTCACATTGGCGGCAACGTGGCTTGCCTGACATGCGGCGTTGGAGGGGTCTGCAATGTCAGTGGGGCTAGACGCTTGTTTGGGCCGGATGCGGACATTTCAAAAGATTTATGCATTGCTGTCGAAACGTTACCTGTCTGGGAACAGGGCGGTCAGATTGGTTCTTTAATAGGACGCTACATAAAAGGTGAAACAGAAACGCTACCATCGGTTAAACTTTAAAGCTGATACTTCGTTGCCATCTTAGGCTTTTTCCACATTGTTTAACAAGCAGTATATGTGTAAAAGGTGGAACAAAATCGGTATTTGAAGTATTCTTCGTGAAAAAGCCCTGAAACGGGGCTTTTATCACGCAACTTCAAACCTTTTTCTTTAAATAAATTTACTTCCAACGGAAAGGCTGTCAAAATGTCTATTGAAATAACCGTACAAAAAGTATATAACCGGTTTGGATGTTTCTCGACAAGTAAAACCAGAGATTTTCTTGTCCGTAAGACAAGTTGATGGCGATTTAGGGTATTATGGACGTATCATCGGAGCAATATCTGTTTGTGGGAAGTTATTTATAAGCAAAAAATGTTTGCAATAGAAATACAAAATATTGCAAGTTTTTAATAAAAAAAGATATTGGGGGGGTTACCATGTGATGTTTTTGAGGATGAGGATCAAGTCTTCGATATCGACTCGGCCGTCACCGTTAACATCAGCACGCTTAGCAGCATTCCAGTTAGCATCGCCCTCTTTAGCCATAAAGAACAACTGAGCAGCAGTCAAATCAAGCTGATCAACAACACCATCACGATTAACATCATACTTTGAAAAGTATTGACCAATAGATGTTTGTACAAGTCCATTTGCTATCAAAGAATCAATATAGACCGCCACATCCGCATCATCATAGCCGCTTAAGACAGCATCAACCAACCTAACATCAGTAGTTCCAAGCAAGTTACTGTTTGATGCCAACACCATCTCAAAAATATCCAAAGCACCAGCAGCACTACTTACACCGCCATTAAAGTTGACAAGAGTAACACGACCCGTCCAAACACCAGTGCTATCCCGAGTCCACGCAACATCACCAAGGACCTCAAAGCCATTAAGACCAGTGAAAGATTTACCGCTAAAGTATGCGCCGTCAACTTCAAACTGAAGAGTAACCGTAGCAAGCTTGCTTACATCACTAACAGAAACAGTGTATGTAGCGTCATTACCAACAACAACATCGGTAGCGCCACTCAAAGCAACAACAGCAGACACGGGGACATTAATGGTTTTGGCAATAGTGTAGGAGTCTATTATACTAAGAGTGTTATCCGCGTTCACCTGATAAGTAGTGCAGGTGAAGGAGCTGGCAGTCATATCCACAATGCTAAACATCGGGCGGTTGTTCTGGTGCATAACTGCAGTGTAAGGTTGTTGCGCCACTAAGCTATAGTATTTTTGGCCGCTTGCGGAGTTGAGGGAGAAGTAGACAGTGCCGGTTAAGTCGGTGGCTTTGCCGTCAATCAGGTTTTCAGGTTGCATACCCAGGGTATTTGAAGTGCTGGAGTTGCCAGACCATTTCATTGGATATGAACGACTGTAAGAGTGGTCATGTCCGTTAAATACGACATCGATACCGAACTCGTCAATCACAGGAACATATGTATCTCTGTAGTTTTTGCCGTCTGAGAGGGCGTGCGAACTGCCTTGACCGTATACGTCATAGTGGAAATTGAGGATTCTCCAAGTTGCATCCGGATTTGCGTCAATCGCATTTTGCAAAAAGTTCCTCATGCCAGCCGCGTTACCAGTGGTAGAATCCCAAACCATAAACAGGGTATCACCATATCGGTACCAATAGTCCACCACGTCCGCCCCGCCGTTTGTGTTTGGTGGGTTATAAAAGACATGTGGTGCTGTGCCTGAACCTTCGTGGTTACCCATGCATGTAGCTAGAGGTAGAGATGAGAAGATTGACTGGGGTGTGAAGAAGTAATCATACTGAGCTCTGGTGTTAGAATCAATGTTGTCACCAGTGCTGGCCATAAAAGCAACATCAGAGTTCACGCCAAGAGCCAGTTCCAAAGTGTTTTTCCAGTTGTTACCATAGGTTTGACTGGAGACCTGTGGGTCACCGAACACTATATAGCTGAATGAGTCAGGGGTACCTGTTTTGGTGGTGTATTCAACACTCCAGTTGTCATTGCCGTCACCAAGTTGGTAAGTATAGGCGGTATTGGTCTCAAGACCAGTTACGGTAACTCTATTATAATACATGGTGCTAAGAGAGGACGGCGCGGCGCTACTTGTGCCAGTAAATTCAATTGCCTCGCTATATTGTTGCCATATACGGACAACAGGGTTATCAGCCTTGTCTGCGGTGTGCCATGAAAAAGTGAGCTGAGTCGCATCTGATCCTGGAGCCAGCGTCAGATAGCTTACATCCAGGGCTGTTGCTGCGGTAGCGTAGGGTAATGCCGCTACTATCATGCTAAAAAGAACGCAGATAGTCAGAGCAAAAGATAACATTTTTTTATTATTTTTTGTTTGTAACTTCATTTCAATTTTACCCATACAAATTTTAAGAAAGCAAACGCTTTCTAAGAAGTAAAATCCAAAACGCTGATTATAAAAAATATGTTAATAGATTCAATATCTATATTGTCTCCATATTTTTCTATAAAAAATACATATTCATTAAGGTAAATAGCGGCAGCCCCGTTAGTGCAAACACTGAAAAAGTTCACAAATCAAATAAACAGTTAACCAACTATACTTTCTGTCTCTTTCAATATGCAATAGAAACTTGCTAACAACTCTATACATCAGCCAGAACAAAGAGGACAAACCACAACTTCAAAACAGAATGACCCAAGAAAAAAAGTGTAGACGGTTTATTTTATTGGATGTTGGTACGCTTTTTCATGATAACAAAAACACCAATGCCGCAAACCGCAACAACCAAAAGCACAAGGGCAATCCAAAAACCAACCGACAAACCAGAATCTTTTGAATTATCCACCAATAAATCATGGGCAGCAATTAACGAAGCACTATCATCATCTGCCGATGAATCCTTGTCGCCAATTGACGATGCGTTATCATCATCTACCGACGAACCCTTAGCACCAATTGATGACCCGCCATTAGCGCCATCTCCCGACGAACCCTTAGCACCATCCACCGATAAACCTCCAGAACTATTTTCAGGCAATACTTTGATTTCAACAGGGGCGAGAAACTCACTACGGGTCTCACCATTATCAACAATCTGCGCCAATTTAATCTCTGTCAGAGTAACTTTTTGAGAATCATCATTTAAACAATTAAAAACGAGATAACCTACATCTAGTTTACCATCTTTAGGTACATACTTGTTATCTGCATTATAAAATCCCACAGAAGTATAGCCATTTTTCACCACAACCGGCGTAGTTAAAGCTGAGGAAACAGCCGATGATTTTTCATAAGCACTCGCTTAAGAGTGAAAAGCGATGTAACGAACTACCAACAAAACTAAGAAAAGTGGACCGGGGGGGATTTGAACCCCCGACCTCTTGATTGCAAATCAAGCGTTCATACCAGCTGAACTACCGGCCCGCGTCTGCCAAAATATACACTCTTTGATATTTAGGTTTTGCCGATCCATCACAAAAACAGGCAAAACAACACCGAAATAAGAAGCACACCCACCACAGAGAAGCACAAAATTCGTGTTGCCAAACGGTTCTATAGAAATATTGAGCGGACAATCAGCAACGCTTGCCAATGGTTAGTCAACATTGATTGTTTGTTTGGTGTATGTGCTTTGGTGGTATTTAGCTAAGTTTTGTTTTGCAAAAAGGTAAGACAAATAACTAAAAACTTGCTTTAGCATTGCAGATGAGAGTATGCCTCTGTTTCAGCCTTGGTTAGAAGTTACGACTGTGAGTAAGTGCACTATTGACTGCCGTTACTGTCCACAGCGTATCTTTCAAAAAAAGTATCAGGGTTGCAAAGTGCTAAGTTTTGATGACTTCAAGTCCGCACTATCCAGTGTGCCAAAGCAGGTGGCGATTCATTTTTCGGGGTTTGCGGAGCCTTTCTTAAACCCGCAATGCCTAGACATGATAGAGTATACCCATGCACAGGGTTACAAGATTAGTTTGTTCTCAACTCTTGTGGGTCTTAAGAGCAAAGATGTGGAGCGGCTCAAACGCTGTAATCCTGAGATTACTTTGCATTTGCCGGATAATTTGGGGAATGCTAAAATTCCACTTACCCAAGCATACAAAGACACCCTAACCGCAGCCATGAACCAGCTACATATTACGACGTTTTATGTGATGAATGAGCGTTTTATATCAAATGAGCGAGCAGGATCCTGTGAGGAAACGCAAACAAGAAACTTGCGCGGCTGGTTTTTCTGCGAAAAACTTGCTGCACCCCAGTTCGTAATGTTGCCCAATGGGGATGTAACTTTGTGTTGTATGGATTTTGGTTTAAAACATCCACTGGGCAATTTAGTGTCTCAATCATGGTTTGAGATCACTCAATCTTTGGAGTATCAAAGAGTATGTGCTAATCGCTTCAAAATAGACGGCAAGATTCTATGCAGGAAATGCGCTTGGGCCTCAGTAAACTTTAGAGCCAAATACTACATCAAACGAGTGGTGCAAAGACACCAAGCTAAACAATGCATAGAACACTACTACAAAAAGTAAGGTGGTCTATTTTCTGTTAAGCTCAGTTTTTGGTATTAGAGCTTATCAGGATGCGCCTGTTTTTTGACGATGTATTCATCGATAGTTTCGGCTATTTTGCGGGAGGCAACAACGGCTTCAACTACGGTTCTTGCTCCTGTTACGACATCTCCGCCGGCAAAGACACCTTCGCGGCTTGTGTGACCCAACCCATCAACCACTACCAACCCGTTTTGGCCTAGGTTTATGCCGGTGGTGGAGGAGGCAACAACTGTGCGGGGGCCTTGGCTTATTGCAATAATAACTGAATCGGCACTGTAGAGTTTTTCTGTGCCGGGGATGGCTCGGGCTTGTTTGTGGCCGGTTTCATCGAGGTATATCTCTGAATCGGCAAATACTACGCCTTCGTCGGTGATTTCGGTTGCTAGTTTGTTTAGTTCGAGTCTTGCGCCATCAATTTTGGCGTATTGGAGTTCGTGTTCAGTTGCGGTTATGCCTGATTTGTCTTTGTGATAAACGATTAGGACTTCTTCGCAACCGTGTCGAAGGGCAGTGCGTGCCGCGTCCATGGCTACATTACCTGCGCCGATGATGATTAGGGATTTGCCGAGTCGATAAACGGAGGGGTTTTTTAGGTATTCGATAGCGAAATGGACATGTCCTAGGCTTTCGCCTTTGATGTTTAGTTTGCGGGGTTGCCACACGCCTGTGCCCATAAAGATGGCGAGAAAGCCGTCGCGAAATAGATCATCCACGGTTAGGTTTGAGCCTATGGTTGTGTTGGGACGGATTTTTATGCCGCTTTGGATCAGAGTGGCCATTAGTTGGTCTACGATTCGTTTTGGCAGGCGAAACTCTGGTATACCATAGCGCAGTATGCCTCCGACTTGGTCGTGTTTTTCAAAAATTGTTACGTCATAGTTCTTTTTTGCAAGTAAAAATGCGATGGTTATACCGGCGGGGCCTGATCCAAGGATAGCTACTTTTCCGCGGTTTCGAAGGGAGCACACGGGTTTGTAGTTGTATAGGTAGTAGTCAGATATGTATTGCTCAATGGCGCTTATAAAAACGGGCGTGCCCTTTTTACCCATGATGCAGTGGCCTTCACATTGGTCTTCTTGGGGACAAACATGGCTACACACCAAAGAGAGAGGATTGTTTTCAAAGAGTAATTTGCCTGCATCTAATAATTTACTCTCAAGAAGCAATGCAATGGCTTCTTTTATGGGAGTGTGAATTGGACAGCCCTTGCTGCATAGAGGATTTTTGCATTGTAAACATCGCTTTGCATCATCAATTATGTATTTTCTCATACAACCTGTATCTCCTTACCCCAGTAAATAAAACAACCATATCTCGGAATTTTCTATCCCACTACTCCCTAAACCTCAATAAGGCAGGTTATAGAGTTAAACCTTCCGTTTAGTTCCATAGCCACTTCACTGAGCTATGGATTGTCAGCAACTCAAAACAGGCTTCTTAGCAGTCAAACAGGTATTGTCTTAGTGACTGTGCACTCTTGATTTAAGCGATTGTTTTAAAAACCCAGTGTCAAATATACTATTGGAGAAATACCACTATGGATATCGTAGGATTATTGATACAAATAGTTGTTACTATAGTTGTCATTGCACCTATACTGTGGCTTGTTGGCAGAGTACTTGTAGGGAAACATAAAGCCAAATTCACAGATGCCATCTGGATAGTCGCGCTTGGTACAGTCATAAGCGCCATCGTTGGAGCTTTATTGGGCGGTGGTGTATGGGGCAGTCTGCTCTCAACAATCATCATGTTTGTTGTGTGGCTGGGGCTCATTAAGCACTTCTTTGACTGCGGCTGGATCAAAGCATTTGTCATCGCGGTTATCACAGTGGTTGTCGCTGTCATCATATTGTTCCTGCTGGCACTCATAGGCATAGGCGTAGGCATCGGCATAGGCGCACTGGGCATCTAGTCCAGTATCACTCTTTCTTTTTTTAACCCTGAACTTACATCATCGTTTAGAGTCTAAAATACAGGTCTTTATTTGGCAGGTTCTTTTTGAGCGGCGGTTGAACTTGAGGTTAAATAAGAACTTGAATTTGATTTGGATTGATTGATGTTTGTGGGGTTGCTACTGTAAAATGGTTTTGTGTTGAGTTGGTTGTAGTTTTGTTGGTTTTGGTTGTTTATCGGATGGCTTCGTCTATTCTTTGGTCGCGTTTGGTTTTGGTGACTTCTTTGAATAGTTCGAGGCATTCTTCTTTGGTTGGTGCTTCTATGCCTATGCTGCCATAGGCGCCGATGTCGATGCGGTATTTTTTTCTACCGTCTGCTCTTTCTTCTGTTAGGCTTATTTTTTACCCTCTCCCTTTCGTTTTTAATTTTTTATTATACTAAATCGGATAACTAATTATGTTCCACTTATAAGGTTAGTCCCGGGGTACACTTAAAACCGCGCTTTCTTTGCGGCAAAAACCACAAACACCGCATTGCGCATATAGCGTCCCATCCGGGAGACCAATCCTGCCGCATCAGTGCCCAACTTGCAGACCAAAGCAAACTCAAACAATCCCAGCGGTTCCACATCGATAACGTCGCGGTTTAGTCGGGTCCGCTCAATCACCTCAGAAACCAGTTCCTTAGATGCACGCAACACAATAAGTCTATCAAGAAGAGATTGCTGCCAGTTCTGCAACGTTGTGGCCTGTTCAGATGACAACTCGGCAGTTAAAATATCTGCATCTTTTGAGATAACCCTAACACTTAGGGGCAACCCCTCAGTGATGGCATAGGCGTCGGTGATTTGTTTGAGCATAATATTTTTGCCATCAGCCAGCTGTAACTGCAGATTTGACAGGGGGACAACAGCTTGTGTTGCTTTGGGTTCAAAAACGCCCACATCCACCATCAGCCTCTGTTTTTCTATATCGATTTTAGAAACATAACCCTTGAGCACCATATCAGCTTCTATTGCATCAAGACTAGCAGGACATATCCCGATTTCTTTGCGTATATAAGCGGTTGCTACCGCTTGATCTTCACCCTCAATAGATATCTGTACCCATCGGTTTGTGGGATTGCTTAGAATTTTTAGGTCTACATCGAGGTCTGCGAATTGGGTGTGTAATAATTCATCTATCTGGCGTATTTGGCCGCCGTTCCAGGCTTTTGTGAGCAAGGTCAGATTAGTCATGAGTTTCGCCTATTAGGTTTGTTATTTCTATGTGGAGTCTTCTAACTCTTTCTGCTGCTTCCCCAAATCCTGCCGTTTGTAATCGATTAATTTCGATTTCTATAGGTACAACATCTTTGTCGTTATCGATGCGTTTGTCGGCATAGCAGACAATTTTTTCTTCTAGGGTTTGGGGGATATAGATGTCTTTGGGCCAGCCTAATCGCTGGGCTTCCTTGGGGGCAATACCTGCACCTACATGACGCTTGATGATGTTTACTATGGTTGGTGGTAAACCTAGATTTTGGGCAATTTCTACGCCGGCTAAGGAGTGATCAACGTCATGGGTTTTAGAGCGTCCGATATCATGTAACAAAGCGCCGGCTTCGATGAGAGATAAATCAAGGGTTATGCCGTTTTTTTGGAGTTTACAGGCGAGTTCCAATGCATAGTTTGCAACAGCTATACAGTGGTTGATGACTTGGGGCGGGCAATTGGTTTCTCTAAGAAGCTGGATCGCTTGCTCCCTGTTTGGAAGCGGGGGGTTCACGTCTTTATTCGCCTAGTTCTCTGCGCAAGATGTTTACTTTTTCTGAGAGCTTCTCAATCATGACTTCGTTTGCAAAGTGCGTTAGAGGATTGCCGCATGCTGAGCAGTGAAAAACTAACTCGACTGCTTCTTCAAAGGGGATACGTTTGCACTCTGGGTTACCGCAGTGGTAGAAGTCATGATTTTTTTCGTATTCTAGGCGCACGTTGAGTTTTTCAAGGACACGCCTTTTTTGGCTGAGAATAAAACCTTCGAGTTGGTCGGGTTGGAGTTTCCAGTGGAAGATAAACCAGCCGGTTTTAGGATCACGGGTACGTCTTAGACTAACTAGAGAGTGATCGTAGAGTTTGTAGAGGATTTTGCGTACGCTGTTTAGACGTATAGCGGTTTTATTGGCGATTTCATCATCTGTAATTTCTTCTACGCCCTTTAGATGATCGATAAGTATTACAGCATCTTGGTCTCCAAGCGCCAAGGCCACTTTGTTTAGAGTTGTATCATCAATAGTTGATAACATGCTGGAAGTTCCTTTTGACACGCATAATACTGCATCTTGCTGCAATAAAACTCTTCTCACAAGACGTTTAGAATTCAATGTTGTTTGTTTTAATTTCCTTACCGCGTTCTTTTGGGATAATGCTGATTTTTGCTTTTTCAAAGGGTCTACCTAGCTCTTGACCCCCAAAATATCGATCTAAAAAGAGAGCAAGAGCAGAACATTCGGAGTGAGGTTGATTGCCCACCGCAACATTAAAGTCAGAGACTTCAGGTGAGTAAAATTCACCAGGCACCTTTTGACTACCCACCAGAAGCATCACATCTTTATTTTGTACTTTAATACGGTTTAAAACATCACTTGTTTGAATATTCTCACCATAAGCAGTAAGATGTACAATAATACCACCTTGGTTTTTCCAGTCCCGAATGGCACTTTTCCATGGGATAGACATTTCAAATTTGAAGCCACCACCCCAAGTTTGGGTGATTTTAGCTATAGTTTCTTCGATATGCCGATCAGCAGTGTCAGCTAAAATAAAACCAGAGGCACCCAAAGCCCGGGCGGTTAGAGCAACATGAGTGGTGAGCCGCACATCACGCTGAACACGATGACCCCAACGCAGAACCACAATTCGAGGGAAACCACTACTACCACTATTGTTGTTGTTGACTGGAAGTGAATTGGAATTTTCCATTTAATATTTGGACCTTCTTTTTTATCTGCTCCATAATTGAGGGTTCAGCTTCGAGGATTATGTGCACGGAGTCATTTGTGAATTCTTCGTTGTGAATATCAGCTTTTTGATGTACCCAAGAAATAAAGGGCATCACATTACCGCTTAGAGGTACACTAAATTCTGCAGCCACATAGTGCTCAAGCACTCTAAGAACATATTTTTTGAGTTCATCAAGATTGGTTTGACGTTTTGCGGAAAGCAAAAGAGGATTTTTAAGTTTATCTTTGAGAGCGGCAAGTTTTTCTGTTTGTTCTTGGGGAGTGAGACAGTCAATTTTGTTGAGAGCAGTTACGAGGGGGATATCAGAGGCACCGAGTTGTTCAATCGTTTGAAGACAGATATTATTTTTCTTCTCGATAGCGTTTAGGGGTTCGTCTAAATCTACAACCAATATTATGAGGTCAGCAAATATTGTTTCTTCAAGTGTTGAGTGGAACGCCTCAATCAGTGAAATAGGAAGTCGATCAATAAAGCCTACGGTATCGGTTAGAAGGAAACGCCGTCCGCTAAACTCTAGCATACGTGTCTGGGTTGAGAGGGTGGTGAAGAGACTTTTATCCACCAGAGCAGTTTCTTGGGTTAGGGCATTAAAGAGGGTACTTTTGCCTGCGCTGGTATATCCAGCCAGAGAAATTGTTAAAAAGCCTAATTCTGCACGCCGTTCTCTTTGTAAGACACGTTTTTCTCGTATACGGCGGAGTTTTTTGCGTATGGTCTGTACTTGTGCCTTGATGGCATCACGATAGATGTCAGCTTCATAAACACCCAAGCCCATAAATCCAGGCTGCTCACTACCCTTGGAGAGACGTACTTTTTCGCGGGCATGTCTGAGCTCGTTTTGAAGAGTGGCCAGCTGGATTTGGAGTTGAGCCTCGGTTGTGGTGGCTCGTCTACGGAAGAGCTCCAAAATAAGCTGGAATCGATCCATAACTTCAACATGGGTAGCTTTGGCCAAGTTGTAGTTCTGTAAGGTTCGAAGAGCATTATCAAAAATTATTTTTTGAGCGCCCGTTGTTTCAACGAGTTTAACAAGCTCTTCGACTTTGCCTGCACCAATTTGGTAACGGGCATCAGGTCGACGGGTCTGCTCCATAGTGCCAACTATGGTGTAGCCGGCAGTTTCGGCTAAGCTTTGGAGTTCTGCTAAGGTGGATTCTTCGCGGTTTAATCGGCGTTGAACTAAGATGGCTTTCGTTTGCCAGGTGCCTCCTCAGCGGGTTTAGTCATATCGATGAGGTCACCCAAAGTTAAACCGTCACTAGCCAGTTTTTTGGGCGTTGTGGCAGTTACTTTTTCGTCTACAATCGGAACCATCAATGTGATTTTTAGGGCATGCTCCAGCTTGTTTGCAAGCTGGTTGGTGGGTGCAATTTTGCCGGTTTCAATGTGCCGCAACACAGAAGCTTTTTCGTTGATTTTTTTACCCAAATCCTCATGAGACAGGCCTAGTTTTTCTCTGACTGAACGGATTTTGGCGGCATAGTCATCGACGACCTCGGTGGTTATTTGCACCTGTGCAACAGGCGGTTTTTTCATGATGACGGGGATATGTGCATACGATTTGGTTGGACTGGGCTGTGAAATTGCTACTTCTTCATGCATTACGACTTTACCGTGTTTAGAGCACTCAACACACACGGTCAGCTTGGCGCCTTCGATTATCGCACGCACGGGATCCGTGTGGATTTTGCGTCCGCAGACTTCACATCGCATGTAAAATAATCACCTTTCAGAGAGTTTTATTATGTTGTTATGTTTATACTTGTCGAATTAACCTCACCAGATGGTTATGATAAACTCATGGAAAACGCAAAACAAAAAGTCCGATGCATCGCAGACTACCAATTCGGCAAAGGAACCGGCACCAAACTATTCCCCGAAAACATAGAAATCCAGTATTCTCCCCGCACAGGCAGAATACGCTTCATCAACCTAGACAACCAACGACTAGCAACACTGCGCCCCACCGATGGCAGACTATCTTTAAGCGTCACAGCCGCTCAAACCATGGCAGAACACATCCCAGAAGCCAAATGCTTCGTAAAGGTACAAAATGCCGTAGCCCCCTACATCGCCAAAGGAGGAGACGTCTTTGCCGTACATGTTGTGGCAGTTGATGAAGAAGTATGCGCCAAAGATGAAGCCATTATCATTGATGAGAACCACCAAGTTCTCGCAGTTGGACGTACCCTGCTCTCTAGCAACGAAATCCGCGCCTTTAAAACCGGTGTCGCTGTCAAGACCCGACATGGTACAAACAAATAGATAAGAGAACTAATCACTTCTTCTATAAACAAATCTTGACACCAAAAACGATAGCTAAGTGAAAACATAACTACCAGAACCATATGATAATAGCCAAAAAGAAGCCCCGTTAACTCGAAGGATACACAAACATTTCAGCGGCATCGTCTATTGCTTTGACCGCATTATAAATAAGTGTTGATTGTATATGTTAACACGTGCTTAGTTATGAATAAAAAGTACAGTGTTAACTTGACCAAAGATGAGCGTTGGATAATTTTTGAGACAAT
>WRCX01000016.1 GCA_009783705.1 Candidatus Bathycorpusculum hydrogenotrophicum
ACGCACATCAGAGTCCGTAGCTTCCTTAGCAATATCAGCCAACAAAGCAGGATCTTCTAATTTTTCAACCGCCTCTTCACGCACATCAGAGTCCGTAGCTTCCTTAGCAATATCAGCCAACAATTTCTGGTCGTCTAGCTTTTCAAGTACGGCTACGCATACATCAAATATGGCGTTTTTTGCAATATCGGCTAATAATTTGGGATCTTCTAATTTGTCTACTGCAGCTACGCATACTGGGAGGTATTTGGCATTTATGGCAATATCTGCCAATAATTTAGGAACAGATACTTTTTCTGCTGCGGCTACGCAGACAGGGGGATAATTTTTGCCGTTTATGGCAACATCAGCCAGTAAGGTTTGGTCATCCAACCGTTTAACTGCTTCCATGCATACATCAAAGTATTCGTTGTATTTGGCAAAATCAGCTAACTTGATTAAGTTGGTTTCTTTTTCAACAGCTGCTAATGCTTTGCCTTTTTCGCTACAATCGGCAGGGTTCCAATCTGGGTTGAAATGGCTCATGGCAGGTATAGTGTAAGCATATAAATATAAAGCATTTCTAACGACTCTCTCAGGCTATATTTTAAAAAATAGATAGAACCCACAGGACAGACAACCAGAAACAATGGAAAGGAGTGCCAACGAAGCGCTTCACATACAGAAACAAATTGCCGTTATGTATACTTTGAGTATAGCTATTTGGAACTATTAGAACAAAATCGGTCTTAGGTCAAAAAGTCAAGGGTCGAGTTGTAGACCAACTTAACATTACACCATTTTTAATGATACTTTTATATTTTTTATTACGGTAAAAGATACTATGCGAAAATGGAAATGTATACACCTCGACACTAACGAGCTTGTTAAAATTTCAGAAACTGAACATGAAATGATTGGGGTAGAAAAAACAATTGAGAAGTATGAACAACAAGGATGGATACTCTTCTCTTACAACATGTACCATAATTATACGCTTCATCGGTTACTTTTTTTTAAAGAAATAGTATAATAGTTTAAAATCCCTACCAGAGTTCCAGAGCCATCAAGTAAAGCGGGCTAGCAGAGTAGCCAAACTGTGATTTTTCACAGAAACTAAAATCACCAAAAAAGAAGAAGCAGATGCTAAGTGTTTTGTTGTTCTGCTATGGTGGTGTTCTTGTAGTGTTTTTTGTTGATTGTGGTTGGGGTTTGTTTGGGTTGGGCATGTTTTGTTTTTGTGTGTTTTTTGTAAAGCTTATAGCTTAGAGTGTTGAGCCTGTGAGGTAGGCGGGTAATTGTATGTTGGTTGCGGGGGTTGATGAGGCGGGTCGGGGTTGTGTGATTGGCCCGTTGGTGGTTGCGGGGGTTGTTGTTTTGGAGGAGAATTTGCCGGGTTTGTTAGAGTTGGGGGTTGCTGATTCTAAGATGCTCTCTGCTAAGAGGCGTGAGACGCTCTATCCGGAGATTCTTCGTTTGGTTAAGAGTCATCATGTCATAAAGGTGCCGCCTTATCTTATTGATCGTGCAGTGAATAGTACGCGGGTGCTCTATAAACTCAATCATCTTGAGGCTCACACTATGGCAAAGGTTATTCAAGAGTTGGGGCCGGATAAGGCGTTTGTTGATGCGGCTGATGTGGTGGCGCAACGTTTTGGGAATTATATAAGGGAGTTTTTGGTGATGGCTCAACAACCCATAATTGTTTCAGAGCATAAAGCTGATAGGAATTATGCTGTTGTGGCGGCGGCTTCAATTATTGCAAAGGTTGAGCGTGATTTGGAAATTCAGCGTTTGCAAGAAAAATATGGGGATTTTGGGAGTGGGTATTTGGGTGATGGACGGACGTTGGTGTTTTTGAGGCGCTTGCTTGCTGAGGGGCATGGTGTTTATCCGAGTTGTGTGCGCAAATCCTGGGAGCCGGCTCGTCGGGTACGTGCAGAGTATGGTTCATCTCAAAAGTTGTTGGGTTAACTTTTTTGTAGTTATTGTGTTTTGTTGCATCTTTAACGATACATTTTATAAAGAACTTCAACGTAGATTATTTTGATTATCAATAGTAACAGTAGTTGGATTTTAGATGGCGGTATAGTGTTGAGTGAAAAAGACATAATGCGGTTTTTGCAAGTTTTAGGGTTGTCTAAACGGGAGATTCAGGTGTACATGTTTTTGGCTAAGAGTGGTGTGCAGTCCACTAGTTTTGTTGCCAAGCGGCTCAAGATGGAGCGTGTGCAGGCTTACCGTACGTTTAAAAAACTCCAAGAAAAAGGCTTCATCGAAGCCACCCTTGAGCGTCCAACACGTTTTACCATTGTTGGGTTCTCGGTATTGGTTGATAACTATATCACCGCTAAAAAAACAGAGGTGACTAATCTTAGTGAGCAGAAGCAGAGTTTGTTAACTGCTTGGCAGGCTATTAGTGCGCCTGAGTCGGAGTATCCGGTGGCGAAATTTTCAATTATTACGGGTAAGAAAAAGATTCATTCCAAGATGTTAAATATGATTGAGGAGGCCAAATCGGAGGTTATTGTGCTAACCACTGCTTTGGGGTTGATTCAGGAAGATATTGCGGGGATTTTTGATGGGGCGGTTGAGCCGTCTCAGAGTCGCGGGGTGCAGGTTCAGATTTTAACTGATGTGTCTTTGGAGAACTATAAAGTGGTTGAGCGTCTTGAGCGCAGCATATTGGAGGATAAATTGGGTATAAAGCTACGACATGTGACTATGAATTCCAAGTTTTTTCCACGGTTTCTAATCAAAGATGAAGAAGAAGCCATACTCTATGCGCCGTTTGGAAATGAAGCCTCAGTTCTAAATCTGGAAGATGAAGGACTATGGATCAACGATAAAATGTTTATCTCAGTTCTCAAAGCATTTTTTGTGCAGATGTGGCAAAGCGCAGTGGACGCCACAAAACGCATTGAGGAGCTAAAAAGCGGAGTACCGCTGGGCGAGACCATAGTTATAAAAGATCCAGCCGAAGCCGAGCACAAAGTGGTTAGAGTCTTAGAGGATGCCCAAAAAGAAATTGTAGTCATTACTTCCTCACAGAGCATCAATCGCTTAGCGGAGGATGATCCGCTTATCAAATATTTTAAATCGGATCTAAAGATTCGCTTGACGGCCTCCATTGATCTGGATAATTTGGAACCCGCCCAAAAATTGGCTACGCACTATGAAGTTAAACATGTGCCGATAAGTTATCTGACTATGATGCTTATTGATAAAAAGCATCTGTTTATGTTTAAAAATCCACCACTTAGTGATGTGGGAGTGGAGTCTGCATTTTATTTAGCTGATACGTTCTATTCAAGTGATCGTGAACAAGTTGAGCGGGTCAGTGAAATGCTAGATGATATCTGGAAACGCGGCATAGACATCACAGAAATCACCCGACAAGCCGGAACAAAACTACCCACCATAGAGATAGAGAAAACAAAAACAACCGCCTATGCCGTAGAACAAATGCTAAAAAACAATACAACCTCCATACTTATAACCGAACACCAAAAACACCTAGGCGTCATAAACGACCGCGATATTCTAAGAGAAATAATAGAAGAACACAAAAACCCCCAAACCACCCCCGCCGGAGAACTAAAATTCACCCCCATTATTCTCCTAGAGGCAGATCAATCAATGATTTATGCCATGCAACTTATGGCAAAACAAGGCATCCAACGAGCCGCCATAGTCAAAGACAACCAACTAATCGGCATGCTAACCCAACAACAACCACCACAATCACAGCAACCACCACAACCACCATCATCTTCGCCTAAAAAGCAACCGAATAAATAATGCGGGTTGGTTTAGAAGAAAGTGTTATTATTAGCAAAAAAGTTTTAGCTAAAGTGAGGAATAGCATGAATCTGCAATCGCCCCTGATCATCATAAATTTTAAAACCTATTTGGAATCCACGGGTAAACGGGCCTTAGAGTTGGCATCTCAGGCAGAGAGAGCCGCAAAAGAAACAGGTGTAGGTATGGTTGTGGTGCCACAGGCCATAGACATAGCCAAAATCGCCCAAGCGGTAGAGATTCCCGTGTTTGCCCAGCACAGCGATCCCATCAAACCAGGCAATTCAACCGGACATATGCTTATTGAGGCCCTAAAGGAGGCTGGAGCTACGGGGACGCTTATCAATCATTCCGAGCGTCAACTCCGCCTCATTGATATTGAGGCAACCATTGCGCTTTGTCGGGAACAAAATTTTATTTCGTGTGTTTGTGCCAACAATCCCTTGGTAAGCGCTGCGACAGCGGCTCTAAATCCCGATATAACCTCCATGGAGCCCCCTGAACTTATTGGGACAGGGATTAGTGTCTCAAAAGCCAAACCCGAAATCATAACTGATACCTCTAGACTAGTCAAACAAGTTAATCCCAAGATGCCCCTGCTCTGCGGCGCAGGCATAAGCACCGCAGAAGACGTATCTAGTGCTTTGAGGTTGGGTACTCAGGGAGTTTTGGTTGCAAGCGGTATAGTAAAGGCCAAAGATCCCTATGGTGTGCTTGTGGCATTTGCTGAAGCAATAAATAATGCCAAGTCGGCGTGAATCTGATGAAGGTTGAGCCGGAATGTGTTTCTTGCCTGCTTTCTAGGGCGCAAATTCAGGTTTATCAAGCCACCACCAACCCTGCTCTGCGCTTTCGATGCTTAGATGAAATTGTCAAATTACTCAACCGAGAGTTCAAACCGACCGCAAATGCGGCAGAAATCAGCACTAAACGTGACCGTATCATCCGTAAACTCACCAGCTGCGAAGACCCCTACAAACTTGTAAAGAAGCGGGCTAATGAAAAAGCACTCAAAATGTTGCCCCGGGCCAAAAAATATGTCGAGTCAGGATATAATCAGCAGGAGCGCTTCAAAAAAGCTTGTTTATGTGCTATTGTGGGAAATATCATGGAATTTGACATACCCGGACATAAATTTACCCTTGAGAGTTTAGCAGGACAACTAAGAGAAGCATCCAAAGATTTAGTCATAGATGATATTGATAAGGCCTATGAGTTAACAAAAAAAGCGCAGGAAGTTTTGTTTTTGGCAGATAATGCAGGTGAGATCGTGTTTGATACGTTACTTGTTGAGCAACTCAAAAACATGGGATTAAAAGTTATCTATGGAGTGAAGGGTTCACCTGTTATGAATGATGCCACCCTAGAAGACGCCGAAATCAGCAACATTGATAAATTGGCTGATGAGGTCATAACCACGGGTTGTGATGCGGTGGGGTTACAAAGATCTGAGGCCTCTGCCGAGTTTCTCAAAGTCTATGATAGTGCAGAATTGGTATTTGCCAAGGGCATGGGATATGCCGAAACCCTAACCGAGTACAAACTCACCAAACCCCATTTACTGCTGTTTCGTACTAAGTGTGTGCCTGTTGCAAACTATTTTTGTGTTCCAAGAGACAAAAACATTGCAAAGCTGATGATGTAATGAAGTTACCAGCCATAACTTTTCAAAAAGACCGTCTTGCAGGATTTGAGGAAGTTATTGAAAAAGAATGGCTCATAACCAACGGATTAGGTAGCTACGCTGCCACAACAGTACCAGGGATTAACACCCGCAAATACCACGGCCTACTAGTGGCAGCACTCAATCCACCCGGAGACCGCACAATATGTCTTGCCAAACTCGATGAAGACATACTACTCACAGCCAACAACAATAACAATAACAATACCACCTATAGGCTGGGTTCCAATCAATTTCATGATCTGATTTTTCCTGACGGTTACAAATACATTAAACAGTTCACGCTCAATCCCTATCCTAGTTACCTCTATGGGGTAGGCGCTGTTGAAGTTGTGAAGACGATTTTTTTGCCTCAGCTCAAAAATGCTGTTGCCATAACCTATAATATAAAAAATCAGGGTGATACGGCGCTAAAGATGCGGCTCTACCCGCTACTGAGCTGTCGTTATTATCATAATGTTGTTGATCGGTTTCGGGTGCCTCTAAATTTTAGTCAAGAGAGCTGTAGTGATAAAGAGTTTCTGGTTAGTTTTATGCGTCCGGAGGCAACTGTTGGGTGTCGTATAACTGAGGGTGTTTTTGTTGAGGGGCTTAATTGGGTTGAGCGTCTGTATTATCGTGATGAGGCGCTTCGGGGTGAGGCGGATTTGGATGATCTTTTTCAGCCGGGTTATTTTGAGTTGCAAGTGCCTGCTAAGGCTGAGAAAGAGTTTGCAGTCACATGTGCCGCCAGCCAGAAAGAAAAAACTGCAGTGGAAACATTAGACGCTATTGGTGCCACCTATCAAGAAATAAAGCATAGCTTTACGGTGGAATTAAATAACAAGGCGGCTCTGCTTGCAGATTTCTATCGGATACATCCCGAGGTGGTGCAGAGTGAGTGGTTAAATATGATGTTGCTTGCCGCTGACGCATTTATTGTTCAAAACCACGCTGGACAAAAATCTGTTATTGCGGGTTATTATTGGTTTGAGCCGTGGGGTCGAGACAGCTTTATCTCTTTAGCGGGATTGATGCTGATTACGGGCCGGTTTGCTGAGGCCAAAGATACTCTGTGGAATTTTATGCGTTACTTTAAAGATGGGTTGATTCCCAACTTTGTTGCGGATAAAACAGGAGTCCCCATCTACAACACCGTTGATGGTACACTTTGGTATGTTAATGCGGTGCATCAGTACCTCAAATATACCCAAGACTACAACTTTGTTAAAACGGAATTGTGGGAGAATCTCAAGGGGGTAGTTGTGCATCATCAAAAGGGTACTCTCTTTGGAATTCAACTCGATAAAGATGGATTGCTTATGCATGGTCCGCGTCTTACTTGGATGGATGCAGTAGTAGAGGGCGATATGATTACGCCGCGGGCAGGCAAGGCAGTGGAAATTCAGGCGCTGTGGTATAATACACTCAAAATCATGGAACATCTAGCCGAAAAATTTGAAGAACCAGCCTTAGCCAAACAATATGCAAACATGTCGGAGCATACCAAGAGGAGTTTTAATGAGAAATACTGGAATGCTAAACAGGGGTGTCTCTATGATGTGCTTGAATCAAACGGTGTTGATGATGCCTCCATACGGCCCAATCAGATTTTTGCTGTTTCTCTTGATTATTCGATGTTAAATAAAGAAACCAGCCATCGAATCGTCGATGTAGTTAACAAAGAACACGTAACACCTCATGGACTGCGCACCCTATCAGTTGAGGACCCTAAGTTTTTAGATAAATGCGCAGGTGATCGGCGCAGTCGAGATTCCGCCTATCACAATGGCACCATTTGGCCCTGGCTATTGGGTCCATACATAACAGCCTATCTCAAAGTCAACAACTACTCCAGCCAAGCACGAAAACAAACCCTAGATACGCTCATCACACCACTATTCACAGAGGACATCTATCAAAATAGTCTAGGAACCATAAATGAAATCTATGACTGCAAACCTCCAAACACACCCAGAGGTTGCATCGCGCAAGCATGGAGCATAGCCGAACCCCTAAGAGCATACATAGAAGACATACTCCAAATCAAACCAACCAACCAACAACAATAACAACAAAATAACCCCACCAAGCAAACCTCAAACAGCTAAAACTAACAGGAAGCCGAGGAGTTTTTGAAGTTAGAGGAAACGCAGAAATCGCAGTTTGGTGTGCAGTAATTTGCAAAACTTTAAATGGCTACATTAGAATAGCACAAGGGGTTATCAAATGGTATCCTCTATGTCTAAGGTTAAACTGTCAGGTTTACTTGTTGTAATGGTTCTTTTGGCATCACTTTGTTTGTTTTGGGGTTCCTCGGCAACGCCTGAAATAAACACCACTACCACCATGACAACAAAACAAACCGATATCACAACAACAGCATCTATGTTGTCGATTAGTCCTCTCCAGGCTGAAACAGATGCAACGCCGACTCCAACCCCAACTCCCACGCCTACGCCATCGCCTACTCCTGAGCCAACCGTAACCCCGACCCCGCCGCCTAGACCCGAACCTACTACTAAACCGAATTTAGAGCTCACATCCAAAAGTGCCTCTGCATCTAATCTAAGAGTTGAGGTGAGCGGTAGATTAAGCTACAATAATAGCGCCATCCCCAGTGCCAAAGTGTTCCTTAAAAGTAGCATCGATAATGGAAACACTTGGGAAGATTTCGCATTAGAACAAACCCGAGCCGATGGCAGTTTTAATATGATTTGGATCCCCAAAACCACAGGCAACTATTTACTTTGCGCCTACTGGGAAGGAAACAACACCCTGCGATGGATGAACACCACCCAAAGCCTCGCACTAACAACCGATTCCTCAGGCAAAGTCTCCTCAGCATCCTCAAACGCAACCATAACAGACCTAAAATATGATTCCGCAACCCAAACACTAAGTTTTAACACAAACACAACCCAAACCTCCACACCCATTACCATCACCATACCCAAAACACTTATCGACGATACCCAAACACTCCAAATAAAAATAGACGGAAAAACCACCACAACCTTTACCAGCAAAGCCCAAGATGACCTCTGGATCATAACCTGCCAAGCCGATCAAGGCAAACAAAGCATCACCATAAAAATACCCCAGCAATCAATTATGAGTCCAAACACAACACCTTGGCTATACATAGCCATAGTCATCATAGCCCTAATCATTATTGTAGCCATAGTTACAACCATCCGCCGCAGACGCAAAACTGCCGCAACCGTAGCCGCCATCCTAAAAGAAACCCGCCAAACATAAAACCACAACCACAACAATAGATCAATCATTATTCTTTTTTTATCCTTTAGGCACTACCTATAAGATAGATTGTTGCTACCCATGTGTAGCCATAGGTGAGAGGCATGTCTAAAGAGCAAACCCTGCTTCCATTCGTTAAAGAAAAAAACAAAGACGGCGAACCTACAATCATAATGGATAGCCGCGAAGCGTCCAGTGCCAAAAAAATCGCCACTGGCTTAATTGAGAAAGGCGCCCAAGTCAAAACCGAGATGCTAGAAAAAGGCGACTATATTCTAAGTGATCAATGTGCAGTGGAACGCAAAACCGTCAGCGACTTTGTCTACACCCTCACCCGACGCTTCCTCTTTGAACAACTCTACCGCCTAAGAGACGTCTACCCAAAATCCTTCATCATCCTAGAAGGCTATATGCCCATCATCTACAAATACAGCAACATCCAACCCCAAGCTATCTGGGGAGCCATGTTCAACCTCGCCAAAAACGGCATCGCCATAGTCAACACCGCAAGCCAAAAAGAAACCATAGACTTTCTCTACACCGCCGCACGCCAAGAACAAATCATAGAAAAACGCAACGCCATAGTCCACGCATTCAAAAAATGCGACACCCTCTCAGACGCACAAATATACTTCATCGCCAGCCTACCCAGCATCGGACGAGAAAAAGCCACCGCCCTCCTAGAAGCATACCAAACCCCAATAAACGCACTCATAAACATAGACGACTGGGAAAAAACCGTACACGGACTAGGCCCAACCATAACAAACCGCGTCAAAGACCTACTAAACACACCCCACCAAAACAAAAAAGAAACCGAAGAAGGCCAAAACCCACAAACACCCTAAACCGAAGCATTTTTCAGAAAATTGAGGCAACCTCGGCCTAGCAAGAGGATCCCTAAACCTTTAAAGCCACTCGCATTCAATATTTATTACAGGTGTATTTTTTGTCACAAAAAAAAGTAACCCGTCAAGAACTTGAAGCTAACAACGGCAAAGACGGTAAACCCGCCTGGATAGCCTATCAAGGCAAAGTCTATGATGTATCTGAGAGCAGTTTCTGGAGTGACGGCGAACATATGGGCATGCACAATGCCGGCAAAGACTTAACAGAAGACCTCGACATGACACCCCACCAAGACGAAAACTTTAACAAACTCAAACTCATCGGCGAATTAAGCTAACTATTAACCAACTAAAACAGACAACAACAAACACTATCGACGCTACGCAACTCATCCAAACATTTTTTATTTTTCCAACCGCTAAAGCCTCATTGGACAATATTGAAAACAGAAATGTTCTCGCCATACGGTATGTTGATAAGTAAAAAGGTTTGCAATGAACTAGTGTGATGACTTTGATCACGCTGAGACACTTATGGATAGTTGATCTATAACAAATTAGTCAACAACGAATTGGTAAACAATGAAGAGGTACAGCGTGATACTGTGACTAATGAATATTTGCGAGTTTGATCTGGTTATTAAATGTGATGACATTGTTAGTCTATGAGCGCAAAATACATACTGGAGCTGACAATGCGAACTTTTAACAATCTCGAGCCGGGTACATATACGGTAACTATCAGCGGATGGTATTGTACCTATACTGAAACGGTAGTTGTTGTGGCCGGTGAAAATGCTAAAGTTGACTTTGAAACCGTAACCCTAACTGGTGTTGTGGACGATGAAGAGGAGTTTCTCCCTGTAAAGTATCTTGAAGATATCAAACTTGAGAAGGAATATCTTAAGGATATTGTCATCTTTAAACGATATCTTCCAAACAGTTACCTTGAGAAGGAATACCTTGACATCAAAAACTTAGACCCCAAATATCTTGGATCTGATGATCCTGATAGCGTCGAGTATGGTGTGTATACTACAGCTCGACCTTAAACAGCACCTGCGTTAGAACGGGTTTAAGTTAGAGAGGCTATCACCTCTCTTAGTTCCCTTAGTGACGACGTTTAGCTGTCTTTCCTTTTTATTTTTTTGTTTTACCTATGTTTTGCATTTTTCCGTTATTTCGTGTTAATCAGCCTCAGTAAGTCTTGGTGGGGTTGGGGTTTTTTGGGTTTCTTGTAGGATAAGTTGTTTTACTTGGTTTACTACGTTTTTTGGGTCCATTAGGGTTCAGTGTTTTTTAGCAGGTTGCTTTGTCGTTGTTTTTTTCTGTGTTGTTTCGTCTCAGTAGTTCGGGGAGTTGTGTGGAAGCTTTTGAGAGGGTATCTTTAAAGACTTCCATTAATTCATCGTTAACTTCAAGATCGACAGTTACTCGCAGGTATCCTTTCTTTTCATACATCCGTTCAGTCATAATGCCACCTCCTAAAGATGCTTAGTTGGGTGGGTAGGAGGTTAACTGCAAGATGGGCTGCTTGGATGTTGGTTAGGTCCAGCTGGAGTTCTATTTGGTAGTGGTATCTGCCTAGTCGTTTGGTATGGGTTTTGTAGTTGTTGACTATGCCGCTTTCTTTGTAGCGGTGCAGTCTTTGGTTTATGAATATGGTTAGGATTGTGGGTGCTAGGGGTTCGAAGGTGAAGGCTACTTTGATTAGGACTTTGGCTGTGCTTTGGGAGAGTGATTCTAAAATGGGTCTCAATCAGCTATTCGTCCTTAAAAGTTTAGCAGTCGTTTCTGTTGCTTGCAGATAAGAGCTTGAATAAGAGTAGGCTGTAGGTTTTTTTAAGTCTGTGTGATTGTATATACCCAACAACAAGTGGCGTTTATATGATGGATGATCTTTACAGACGGGTTTGTGGTTGTAGGCGTTGTCAGCTTTGGGAGGGTACAAAGCATGCAGTTCTTGGTGAGGGTCCTTTTGATGCTAAGGTTATGGTGGTGGGGCAGAATCCGGGTGCTGAGGAGGATGAGTCGGGTCGGCCGTTTGTAGGCCGGGCGGGTAAATATCTCAGTAAAACGTTTGCTGAATTTGGTATTTGTCGAGAGTTACTTTTTATTACCAATATCGTTAAGCATACTTCGCCTAAAAATCGTAAACCGTCTCCCGCTGAAGTTGCGGCCTGTTTGCCTTATTTGCAGGAGCAGATCTGTTTGATTCAGCCTAAAATTATTGTACTTTTGGGAGCTTCAGCTAAAGAGACACCGCGAGTTGAGGGGATTAAATATTTTGAGGTTGTGCATCCCTCAGCTGCGATGCGTTTTACCAAGATGCGTGAAAAATTCAGAATGCAGATTGCAGAACTTGCAGAACAAATCAAACAAACCTAACAACAATAATCAGCTAAGGTTTTAGCAGATATTTGTGGTTTTGATGTTTTGTAGCTTGTGAATGTTTTTTAGTTTGTTTAACGTATAATGTTTGGTAATAGTTATGTTAAGAGCATCAGCTATGTTTCGAGTAGCATTTCTTTCAGTTTTTGTAGTTGTTTTGATGTTTTCTTTTGTTGGCGTAGCCAATACAGCTACCCCTGCTAAGGATGAGGGTCTATTAGTAGTTAATTCAAGTACAAATAATAGTGACTCGCCTTCATATTTTGGTGAGGGTGTGCGTGTAACAGTTTCAGCAGTCAAAAAAGATGATGGTATGCTCTATAATTGTAGTTGGAAGGTTGAACGATGGTCTGGATCAGATGTATTTGAGGGATGGCCTAGATCAGCAGAAGTCGACGGTAGCCTATGCATTACTCTATGGGCTGATGAATATGAAATGTTTGGTACGGTAACTGAAAATGTGTTTTACGGGTTTTCCTCTGGCCCCTTTACCAGTATAGGTGCTTCTGCAGGCAGCGGTTTCTATAGCTCAGATCTAGGGTGCACTAGCTGCAACACGGGCAAAGCACAACTACCCTAAAGATAAACACAAACAACACCCCACTTTATTTTAGGTATTATATATGGACAGGGTTGTTTGTTGTGTTCTCTGTGCGTTTTATTGTTATTGTTTGATGGAATCCAGTATTGCCTAATCTGTTATTTGTAACATCGGCAGGTTTTATCGTTAATTACATACAAGGTTATTTTTTTCTGGTTTATCTTGTGGTTTGTTTAGTTGGGGGTTTTGTGCGAAGGCTTTTTAACGATTAGGGGCATTTATTTGTAGATAAGATACAGGAGATTGGGGTATCTGGGCTGTTTGGGTGTTGAGAGTTTTTGCAGTGATGCATGGTTTAGGTGGGGTTATTTTGTGTCTAGATTCAAGGTGGGGTCGTCTGATTTTTTGGCGTCAGCGGGGCGGCATTTGGGTAAGGCTTTGGGTCTTTTTTTAATTGTTGTCATAGGGGTTTCGGGTGCAGTTGTTGTTTATAGTTTTCAGCAACAGCAAAGTGCTCAAGAACAAGGTGTTGATGAGTTTTATTTTGGGGTTTCTTTTGGGGGTCAGACGCCTGAGGAGGCCAAGGTTTTGGTTGATAAGGTGAAGGATTATACTAATGTTTTTTTGATTAATTCGTATGATTTGTCGGTTAATGAGAGTGCGCTTAGTGAGGTTTGTGATTATGTGGCTCAATCGGGGTTAAAGTTTACGGTGTATTTTGAGTTTGTTTCTCGGGTTACTTATCCGTGGCATCAAACTTGGCTGGATAGTGCTCCTGTTCGTTGGGGGGATAGTTTTTTGGGGGTTTATTTCTATGATGAACCCGGAGGCAAACAACTCGATACCAAGCAAATGTTTAGTGAAGCGTCTAGTTATTGTGAGGCGGCAGATTTTTTTGTGCAAACCATCAGCCAAACCAATAGTATGATAGATCTTAAAAACCGCTCAATCCCCGTGTTTACTTCGGATTATGTTCTTTATTGGTGGGATTATCTTGCTGGGTATGATGTGGTGTATGCAGAGTTGGGCTGGGAGCTTGACTCCAGACAGCAGATTGCGCTCTGCCGCGGAGCCGCAACCACACAAAACAAAACCTGGGGCGCCATAATCGTTTGGAGCTACTATGAACCACCCTACATGGCCAGCGCCCAAGAAATCTACCAAGAGATGCTGTTGGCATATGAGGCTGGAGCAAAATATGTAACGGTCTTTAACTACCCAACCTACCCCGAAGATAACCCCTACGGCGTACTCTCAGAAGACCACTTTATAGCCATGGAAAACTTTTGGAACCATACCAAAACAAACCCAAGACCAAACCCAACAACAGCAGCCAAGCAGGCTCAAGTGGTGCTGGTTTTGCCTCCCGATTATGGCTGGGGCATACGGCGCAACAAACACTTAGCACAAGACAACATCTGGGGTCTTTGGCCCGAAGACGAAAAAGCACCCCCTATCCTAGAGAACCTATACGAACTCATAGATCGGTATGGGTTAGATTTAGATATAGTCTTTGATGATCCAGCATTTGATTTCAACAACATCTACCACCAAGTGTACTACTGGAACCAAACAAAACCCAACCCATAAACAGGGCTAAATCAGCCGAAGAGTCAAAATCAATTTTTGAGTTTATGGAAAAAATAAGAGAGGCTAATGCCTCTAGAGAGTTTGTTGTCTATTTTTGACGACTGTTTTGTTGTTATGACAGAATCTTTCTCGATGTCAAGCAGATGCCTTACGATGGTTTTGGAGGCGGTGTCTGTGTATTTGCAAAGTATCCCTTAGCAGCAATTCCAAGTTAACTACAAAAAACCCCACCCCAAAACAACTCACACTACAAATCTACACAAAAACATAAAAACACAAAACAACAACCACACACGACTTAAAAAGCACAAAACAAACCCCAAATCAACACAAAAACCAACTAACCCAACATAACAACTAACAAACTCAGTACAACAAGTATGAAAGGTTATGAAAATAAAATCTAAAGGGCACAACAGGCAAAAGCTTCCCAGCTATGAAACGACCCGAAATCTGCCCAGAGATTATAAAATAAGGGAAGAGTTATTGCTCTTCTGAGGGCAATCCTATTTTGCGCAGGTAATCGCGTGCAAAGCGCGGGTTGTAAGATAAGAGTTCTTTGCTTCGTAGCAGGCGTCGTTCGAGTCGGTCGAGTGCAACTTTGAAAGTGGGTTCTGCACCCCAGCCCTCACCAGCAGCAACAAAACTACCCTTGGTTGTTCGAAATTGCAGACGGCAATGAACCATAGGGGTGTCGCGTGTGTTGGTACCACGATGGGTTTTCATGTAGACAAATAGTGAACCCCGCTCAAAAGCTCCTTGAAAACGGCGGGCAAACGAATCAAATTCAGCCATCATAAATTGCTGCTGCTCAGGATTAATTTCTAGATCTTTGGTACTAAACTGAAGCGTTAGACGATGCTCAGCTGTCTCCATTTGACTTATAGGCTCTAAGAAATCAAGTTTAGTAACAACCCCAGTTAGTCGCTCAGCATCAACTATACAAAGACAAGATATGTCATGATAGTGCATCAAAGCCTCACAATCATGAAGAGATTTTTTGGGATCAACAATTATGACGGGCTGTCGCATGATAGCTTTAGCGGCAATGCCCAAAGTGGCTATGCGGTCACCTGCAAAGTCAGTGTTTCCCATGCGCTTAGGGGGGAAGTAGAGACTTTCAAAGATGTCTTGTATGCTGATCATACCTGCAAGACGACCGCGTTCTAGGACGGGAACATGAGATATGCCGTATTCGCGCATCAAACCCAAAACAGCGCCAACACTGCGATTTGTTTCAACGGTGTGGGGTGCGCGGGTCATAACGGTTTCGACATGTGCATTGCCCCAGGGAGCTTCAGCAAAAGCGTGAATTACGTTTTCATCAGTGACAAAGCCAATTATTTTGTTTTTTTCAAGCACCGGAAGTTGACGTACACCGCTGCCAATCATTAGTTTTGCTACACGACTCAACGAGTCATCTAAACTAATTTTGGAGGCACCGGTCATTATATTTTTGACTTTGAGTCGGGTTAAGTCTAGGCGGCTGCGTATAACGGCGCGACGGCTCACCATCCCTGCATAGTTGCCTTTGTCATCTAAAACGGCCAGGACAGGAGGCATGTCTTTTTTGAAACCCTCTAAGCATTTTGATGCGCTATCGTTTTCGAAAACTGCGTTAAATTTCTCTGAGTAGATATCCTTAACAGTAACGGATACTGCCATTGAGAATCACAGCAAAACTAAGGTACAAGTTGAATTTAAAGGTTGTAAATCCACACATACAAATCCATCGTGACAAGTCAAGAGATAATATTTGATACAATGTTGCAAAGAGAGAGTTGAATAACCGAAGCATTTGAGAGACGTTTAACAGTTTTTGGATTTAATCATCACTAATTTAAGGCACATACTAAACGGTCAATTCAATTAAAAAAAGCATGTGATGCAGAGGACAATAGTTTACGTGATCAATTACGGCGTTAATTCAAAAAAATATGATTGAGGGAAACTATTAGCAAAAGTAGAAACTAAACTTACACAGCTACTAAATAGTAACAACGACTGATGAGGCACTTGCTAATCGAAACATTAAATCAATCAGAGTATCCTCAGATCTCTATCGAGAGATCACTGGTTTAACATATTTCCGTTTCACACTTCAGAAATCTTAAACCATCAGCCACTTATAAGCCCGGTTGTAATGCTCGCGAAAGAACTAAACCGATGAAGTTTATTATTTTGCCGTTTCTTTCTTTTCGATCCTTTATTGCAGAAAAGTTATAATCTTTGAGCAGATCATCTATACGTGCTTCCAACATATCTCGATATGCTTCTTTTTCTTCACCCCAAACAGTAATCTCTATACGTCTATTATGATAAATTAGTACAGTCGCACTTGCGTTGTTTCCCGCTAGAACCATGCCCTCCTGCCACACGGCAATTCTTTTTTCGCTTCCTTCTTCGCGCGTCGCTATATTATTTTCATTTTTGCAAAGGTATCTGTTGAAAAAATCAGCAGGAATTTCATCTAGTGTATCTCGCTCTACATGCGTTATGAGACTATCGGGCTTTGCACTATTAATTACATCCGTTGGCACAAACCTAGCAGCAGCACAAGGAACAAGCAACCCATAAATACCACCTTTATTGCGAAAACCTATTTTATGATGTTCCATCAAATCAAAAATATGCTCCCTTTCACCCTTTGGATAAATGCTACTCTCATCTGCAAACACTGCATCAAAAACGTCTTCTGAATATTTAATAAGCCCAGTCTTATTTTTCTGCAAATAATCAATAACCTTATAGACCCCGCGACTAATCCAACAAGGGTCAAGCACATAATCCTCCATAAAAGCATAACTCAGTGCGACACCCAAGGTATCAAATAATTCCACTACACGTTTTTGGTCATGTTTTTTTATACCATTACTACTAAAAATTGCCTCTAACTCATTTTTTTTCAAAATTTTTTTATTTGTTTGTTTAAATAGATTTGTTACCTCACACATGGCGCGACTGTCATTTTTGCCAAAAGCTTGATGCCCAACGCTTTCTATATAAGCCGTAAGATCTTTCTTAAAAGCATCGAAACCAGCCACATCTTTGCAAATATTAAAACTATAAAACTTGTGGATAATAGATTTGTATTCACCTTCCATGAAAGAGCTAAAATCCTCAAGATTTTGACTACGATTATCTGACTCATTGATGACAATAAACGCCTTTGCTTTGTTTTCTGAATAAATGCGAATGGTATCAAGCCAATAGTTGAGTCGACTAATGTCGCGACATTCCTCCTCTCGAGCATTAACAACAAGAATGTATACACAGTTTGCCGACATAAAACACCTGTGGGATGCATGATATATCACTTGTCCACCAAAATCCCACACACGTGTTTTTACACCGTTAAAATCCAACTCAATTTCGGTGTTCACACCATGAGTTGATTCTTCAGGTGTAGGATCGCTATAAGTTCCGTTGAGACGTCTCGCCAACGTTGTCTTTCCCGCACTGGCCGAACCTAGAAGTATTAATCGCGTTTCCCGCTGAGCATAAACTAAACCTCCTTGTTTTTCTGCTTCCTTCAAATAGCGGGCAACTGCAGCCGCCCCTTGTTCCATAATTTCAGCTGGAACTTTAAGGCGCGCCTGAATTTCTTTATAGTCTTCATTATCCAGAACAAGACCTTTTTTAAATAAACTTGTGTACCATTTACCCCAATATTCACAACCTAACTTGCACAAAGCACTTTGAAAATTACCCCACAAGTCCCCATAAACAGCAAGATTTCTCCTGAAAGCATTATTTCCAGACTTTATGCTTCTTAAATCTTCAATCAGGATCGCCTTTAAGTCGATTGTAGATCCACCGAAGGCGAATGCTTCAACGGCTGCGTCAGCTGCATCGGTTGCGACTGTATCGGGTGCGTCGTAGGTAAATGCGAAGTCGTCAACTGTGGCTACGCGGACGGCGGCAGCAACGGCCCGAACAGCCGCGTCAATTGCACGAGTATCGGCATAGGCAGCGGTTGCGCGTACGGCAACGGCAACATCAACGCGGGTATCGGCAGATGCGGCAGTTTCGTAGTTATAGGCATTGGCGACGATATCTAGTGATTTTAATATCGTAAACAGATACTTTTGCCTTTGATCCCCGCGGTTGGTGTGCTTCCAGTAATCAAAGTTTCCGCGTATTGCCAGAAAGGGCAAGGCTCGCACGGCACACAACCAAGCAAAAAAACAAACATCCTTAAGTGCAAAACCAGACAAACTTTCCTGAATTTTATCTAGGAATTCTTTGTCCATAACATACCCACTTAAATTTATACTAACACATCTGTAATTATTAAATAATCATGTTATCGCAAAAGTTACTGCTCAACCAATTATGTGAATTATTTTTGATGCTTTTGATGCAACAAACATGATAGGGATCACATGAATATTTTGCCAGTATTTGGTGTTCGGAATATTGTCAACATCGGAATAATGCTGGAGGTCGGAACCGGTCAGATAGTTAGGGAACAACAACTGAAGAACAAAACTTTGTTTTTATGGTTTATCCAAGTCCACGCCTACAGGCGACTCAACAACTTGACAAACTTAAGGTTTGGCGTTTTCTGAGTTTAGGACCCACAATAGCACTTTTTTATACGATAGACTTCAGTTTCTGTTTTTGGAAACGGTCGCTCATGCGTTTGCGTGCGGCACAACTTTTGCAGAGAATCTATTTGTTTTTGCGTGTAATCCAATTTTGACATCGGATACTTATCCGATTAGCGGTCACGATGTTTAATATCATTGTTCTATGTCAAACAACAGGTTTACTCATTAAAAAATTGGACAAAATACAGAAAAATGGTCTAAATTCTAAATAAAACTAGAACAGTATATCCTTGTAGTTTAAATAAATCTCTGCTTTCAAGTTATAGTCGAGGTTAGTTAAACCTCACCTTGTTTTGTTATTATTTTAAAAATAGTTTTTTCGGTCCGCTTCTGTCATGAAGGGAATTAGGTAGCTATGGTTCTAAAACAAAAAGAACTCGTTGATGAGTTGAAAATTGAGTGGAAACGGCTCTGGCGGGAAAGGGTAGATGATAGAGTTCGTGCTGAGGGTATTGCATGTGATGATTACAGTTCGCTTTTTATCGATAAGGGCACCATTATTCATGCGACTCGGGATTTTAAGGCCCTTAATTTTAAAGATATTCTCCATCAACATGAAGTCGCAGACCCTGAGCGCTATGTTGCCCCTGATCCACAGGTGGGTGGCTGGAGTAAATTTGTCAAAGATAACATCATTATGAAATCACAGAGCAAAAACGAAAAATTTGTAGAATACTATAGCAACAACAACCGTGGGGTTCATAGTGAGAAGCAGGCGCAACGGAAAAGTGGCCGAGGCTGGTTGCATATCTAATTTTGAGTAGAAGGCGTTTGTTTGGTTAATTATCGCGATAGGCTAGACATAATTGCTGATATTCTTGTTGTGGTCAGCAGAGAGGCTAAAAAAACGCAGATTATGTATCAGGCTAATTTGAGCTACAAGGTTTTACAGCGTTATCTAAATGAAATTGCGGGTGCCGCTCTTATTCGATTTGAGGATGATCAGCAGATTTATCGGTTAACTGGCAAGGGGCAGAATTATTTGGATGCCTACAAAGAATATGCCCGGTGCAGCAAAAATATGGAAAAACGCCTCAATGATTTCACTGCTAAGCAAAAAATTCTCCAAGAACTCTGCCTCGCCCAAAGCGATTTTTCCAATCAACAATTCCAAACGGATGAACCAATTGAAACTTGAAAATCAGAAGGTGAAAACCAGATGAGCTCTCAGCGTAATATAGCTCTTATTGTTATCATATGTGTTGTGGGGGTGTTGCTTGTGGTTTCTCCATTTCTGCAACAGCTCACAATTGCACCGCAAAAGGAGTCTTTTAGTGAGATGGCTCTGTTTAGTTCCAATCATAGAACCGATTATCCCTCAAATGCTACCTCGGGTGAAACCTATGAGCTGATTATAGAGGTTACTAATCAGCTGGGTTATGATGCGGATTATACCATTGAGGCGAAGTTCCGAAATACTACTCAGCCGGGACCAGATAGTTTTAACCATACAAGCAGTTCCCTGATAGCTTTGGAGAGCTTTAGAGTATCTGCAAATAATAATCAGACTGTAGAGGTGCCTCTTGAGGTGTCTTTTCAATTCAGCCCTACGGGGTATGTGGATTTGCTCACGCTTAACAACAAACCCTATCCCCTCAGTACACAATTAGAATATGATATAGAGAGAAACAATTACTATGGTAATTTGTTTTTTGAGTTGTGGGTTTATAATCAAACCACCAGCCGCTTAGAATATCATGAGCGGTATTTGAGTTTGTGGCTAAAAATGAACACCGAATAGTTTATGGAGGTTTTAGTTTGGTTTTTAGAGCAAACACGATTTTAGCTGTAGGTGCGCATCCTGATGATATAGAGTTAGGTTGTGGTGGGACTATCCAAGCGGCTTCCAAGCTGGGAAAAAAGGTTATTGCAGTTTTTATGTCCAAAGGCGAGCACAGCGGCAATCCTGAAGTTAGACCCAAAGAAAGCATTGAAGCGCTATCGGTGTTGGGTATAGATGAGGTGTATTTTGGGGATTTTCCAGATACCGAGATTCCCTGTTCAAGGCAGGCCATAGATTTTTTGGAGGCTTTCTACATAGCTAACAAACCTGAAACTATTCTCACCCATACGGTAAATGATATTCATCAGGATCATCGTCAAGTTGGCTGGGTATCCATGTCTGCGTTTCGAAATGCGCCTCAGATTTTGGCTTATGAGACGCCTCGGGTTACTCAAAATTTTTCTCCTACCTATTTTGTGGATATAACGACTAGTGTGGATGATAAGTGGACGGCTCTTAAGTGTCATTTTTCGCAGAAAACAAAACGCTACATCACCTATGAATCAATGGTTAATTTGGCTTCGTTCAGAGGAAGCCAGGTGGGTTTGCCAGCGGCTGAGGCTTTTGAAGTTGTACGCTATATTGAGCATTTAGGTGTACCTTGAGGCTTAGATTTGATTGCAGCGGGCCACCAACCGAATTATTTGCCTTGGCTGGGATTTTTTGATAAAATGCAACAGGCCGATCTATTTATCATCGAAGATAATATCCAATTTGAGCGTCAAGGCTTCATAAGTAGAAATAAAATAATGACCGCCCAGGGAGTACGGTGGTTAAGTGTACCTATAGAGCACACCAACAATCCTCTGCTCATAAAAGATGCAAAAATTGCCAATCAGAGTAAACCGCGATGGAGACATAAACACTGGGCAACCCTAAAACACAGTTACTGCAAATCGCCCTACTGGGTAGATTTCGCTGATTTTTTTGAAGAAACCTACCAGCAAGAATGGACATATCTAATGGATCTAAACATGCACCTCATCAGGGGCATCATGGGATTTCTCAACATAGATAAACCGCTGGTTTTGGGGTCTTCTCTTTGTGCTGAGGGCAAAAAAACCGAGTTACTGGTCAACCAATGCAAACAAGTCGGCGCCAACATCCAACTAGCAGGTAAAGGCAGCAAAGACTACATCAACCAAACACTCTTTACAAAGCAGGGCATTGAGCTTATTTTCCAAGAATTCACCCCACCCAAATACTCCCAAACCACAACAGAGGGTTTTGTTGACAACCTCTCAGTTGTAGATTATCTATTTTGTACAGGTGGAAAACCCTGGTAGAGGAGGAGAGATAAAGATGAGTGTTTCGTCGGCTTTGCCTTATTTTTCAAGTGATAGCTTAGAGGCTATTTTGGCTGATATGGCGCAGATGTTAAAGAGTGGGCAATTAACTGATGGACCGTTTAGCCAAGAATTCGAACATCAATTTGCCGCCTATACGGGGGTTAAGTATGGTGTTGCGGTGAGTTCGGGTTCTGCGGCGCTAGATGTTGCTCTGCGATGTTTGGGGGTGCAGAACAAAGAAGTTATTGTTCCGACCAATACGTTTGTTTCAACGCCTAATAGTGTGGTTTTGGCGGGTGGCAAACCTGTTTTTGCAGATATGAATCCCCATACTCTCTGCATTGACATAGATGATGCTAAACGTAGAGTTACTTCAAAGACCGTGGGGGTTATTGTGGTGCATATTGCGGGGTTGATTTGTCCTCAGATACAAGAACTCGCAGAATTTTGTAGAGAAAAAGGTCTGTTTCTTCTAGAAGATAGTGCGCATGCTCATGGAGCAACCCTTGATGACCAGAAAGCGGGGACATTTGGGGATGTGGGTTGTTTTTCGTTTTATCCCACCAAAGTTATGACATCATGCGAAGGCGGCATGATCCTAACAAATGATAAAGAATTAGCTGATGCCGCTCGGTGTATACGTTCCTGTGGTCAAAATGCTGATCGGCAGATGGTGGTGTTGGGAGATAATTGGCGGTTAAGTGAACCTGCAGCCATTGTGGGTCTTCATCAGTTAGAACATTTAGAAGAGTTTTTGCTAAAGCGCAACCAAATCGCTGTCTGGTATGAACAAGCCCTGCAAGATATCGAAGAGATTACTCTATTTAAGACTCCTTCAAATATTCGGCATAGTTACTACAAATATCCTCTAAAACTCTCAGAGAAAATTAATCGCCAAAAAGCTACAGTGACGCTTAAAGAGAAATTTGGAATTGAAACGGGGCATATCTACTATCCGCCCTGTCATCTTCACCCCTACTACATGGAGACCTATGGGACCCGTATGGGTGATATGCCCTCAGCTGAGCGGGTGCTAAAGCAGGTGATGTGTTTACCTATGCACTATCAGCTAACCAAACAGACCATCCAGCACATCTGTGAAGCCCTAAATGACACCCTCAAAATTGCGGCATCTAAGGTTTGATTGGTTATTACTTATGTCTCAAAACGAACAAAATAGGGTATCTCAGCGGTTTCCCATCCGTGAATCTGAGCTAGACCGCTTCAAATTAGGTAAACAACAATTTCACCAAACCATAGGCTTTAACCCCACTGATTCAGTTCTTTGTTTAGACATAGCTTGTGGATCTAACCCCTTTCCCAAGGCCAATGTGCTCTGTGACTTAAACGTTAAACCCGTGCCTGATCGAAATATGAGAAATTTAGTTACAAGCGGAAAACCGTTTGTTATGTGTAGCTGTACCGCATTGCCCTTTAGAGATAAAACCTTTGATTTTGTAACCAGCTACTACCTAATTGAGCATATAGAGAACCCGGGAGGTTTGGTTAGAGAGTTAAAACGTGTCGCAAAACACGGCTATATCCAAAGTCCATCATGGCTAAACGAGCTACTCTATGGTGAAAAAGTGCATTTATGGGTCATTTTTAAAAATAAAGATAAACTTTATGTAAAATCCCTAAAAAAAGGAGCCCTGCCGCCATTTCGCTTCGGATTTTTCTTTCACCGCCTCTACAACCAACCCTCCTGGAAAATAATACATGCCATCCTCGACGAAAAATTCCACCTCTTCACCATAACCTATACCTTTTAACATCGAACAAAATGCCTCTAAACCAATGTTTCCGGTAATCCATGAGATATCGTTGTTTTTTTGTTTTTTGTGGTAGTAGAACATTTGGGGTTTGTTCGGGATATCTTATCCTTAGAGCTTTAAAAGTTCGTTTCCCCGAGTAACTCTTAACGCCGGTCTGGGTTTTGGAGGACTTTTTCTGTGGTAACTGAACTAAGCTCAAGCATATCTGTGATTATTGCAACATTAAATGAGGAAGAAGGCATAGGGCCAACCATAGATGAGATGCAAAAAATTCTAAATAACCCCTACATGGTTGTGGTTGATGGCAACAGTGTGGATCGAACCATCGAGATAGCCAAAAACAGGGGCGCAGACGTTATGCTCCAAGAGGGCATAGGTAAAGGGGCCGCCATGTTTCAGGGTATTAAAACAATGGCCGCAAAAGTTCCATATATTGTCTTCACTGATGCCGACTATACCTACCCCGCACAGTACATTCCTCAGATGGTCGAGATCTTAGAAGCTAATCCACATGTGGGTATGGTTATTGGGAATCGTTTCAAAGGCCAATACAATCTCTCAAAAACAATAACCAACCCCTTCTATGTGGGCAACAAACTCTTGGCTTTTGCTCAGCTGGTTATGAATGGAGTAAACCTAGGAGACCCACTCTCGGGTCTGCGGGTAGTGCGAACCGAAGCCTTAGACGGCTGGAAACCCAAAAGCAAGGGCTTTGATGTAGAAGCAGAAATGAACACTATTGTGGAGCGCAGAGGATATGGCATCATGGAAGTGCCCATAGACTATCGAAACCGAATGGGAGAAAAAAAACTCAAACTCAGACATGGATTAGGCATAATGAAGCGAATTTTAACAGAAAGCTTTTCCCTTGAGACCTAACGGGCTACCGAATCATGTACGTTAACTGTGTAATTTGTGTGTATTTAGCTTGGTAAGTGTTTATGCAGGGTTGTAGTGGGTTGTTGTGTTTGGCCAAATGAGAGTAAATTTCATTTGCGTGGCCAGAACTACATATGCTACTTTTCTTTTCTAAAGGTAATTAATATGGCGCTGTGTAGATGTGCAGTGATTCCATTTGCCATATAGGAATATGTGACAAGTTCCCAGCCTTCTTGGGTTCGTTTGTTGATTAATTCATCAAGGCGAGCTATGTCTGTCTCGTTAGTTTTGTCATCGACCCATTTTATGTTTGTTGTTAAAACTTCACTTTTATATTCAAACATCTGTCTTACCTCTTCCCATTTGAAACTGTCGATGGATAATAAATTTTTTGGCTCACAGATCCATAGCTGACAGAGGTCCAGCCAAATCACAATACACTATCACAGGCACCAGTATCACTCAAAAATTGCCACCAGCTAATATACTAAATTCAGATTTTATGTGGATATGCTTGGGGCTTTCAAGAGGGTTAGGCTTTTTTCATGGCTTGGGTTTTTTGTTCTTTGGGTAGTTTTTCAATTGCGTATCGCAGGGCTGTTCGGGGCATGGTTGATTTGTTTTTGATAACGTAGGCTAAGATTTCGGTGGGGTGTTTTTCTGTTTGGGCTTTTAGCAGCCAGCCATATCCTTTTTGTACTAAATCATCTGTGTCGGTTAGAAGCAGGTCGCTGATTTTAAGGGACTCATCTAAGAATAGACCTTTTTTTGCGGGGACGATGAGTGTTACTGCGGCGGCGCGTCTGAGCCAGCGGTTGGGGGATTTTGCCCAAACCATAAGGGTACCCACTTGTTGGGGGAATTTCATCATGAAATCGCCCACGGTGTGGTTGCAAAAAGTGTCACATTTAGCCCAATTGTCGATATAGGTATCAATCCAGCGTTCAAAAGTAATCAGGTCGTCTGGTTGGAATTGGTCAACGATTTTTGGCAACCACTCGGCGGCAACAAAGGCTTCTTCCATAACACCTGAGCTGAGGAGTGTTTCGCAGAGTGCAAAAATCTCGGGTTTGCTTAAATTTTTGATGTTGTTTGTCCAGTTTTTGCAACTGATTTGGTGTGTGGTAGAATTTTTGACCCCATAGGTGATTATGGGTTCTTTGAAGTAACGTTTAGCTCCTTCTTGGGTTTGGGGGTCGGCGTTGGCTTTTAATTCTTCACGAAGCTGCGCTATGATTTGGCTCATAGTCAAAAATACGGATGCAGATGAATAAAATTGTTATGCATATATGCACAATAAGAACTGAGATGCACAGTAATAATTGAGCAGACAAAATGTGTTGCGGTAATAATGCATATGTGTTTGTGTAAGATTTTAATGAGCTGACCAGCGTCCTTTTGTTTAGTTTTGAGGTTACTGATTTTTTTGTGTGATAATTTGGTAGTGAGTGATTCTATGGTTAGGGTTGGTGTTGTGGGTTTGGGTAAGATGGGTATTATGCATGCTTGTCTGTTAAGCACGTTTGCTAATGTTGAGGTTGGGGCTTTGTGTGATAAGAGCCGCTTAATGCGCAAAATAGCTAAGGGGGCTTTTCGGGGGGCTCAAATCACCGATACTTTGGAGGGGTTTTCGGGGTTGGATCTTGATGCCATCTATGTTCTAACACCCATACCGTCACACTATAGCATAATTAAGCAGATTTATGATGCGGATCTTGTGAAGAATATATTTGTTGAAAAAACGCTCACCTCTAACTATAGTCATTCTGCTGAGTTGTGTGCGCTCTCTGAGCAACATCAGAAGGAGGGCATCACCATGGTGGGCTATATGAAGCGCTTCGGAGTTACTTTTAATCAAGCTAAACAGCTCTTAGAAAAAGAAGTGCTAGGTGAGTTGGAGAGTTTTGAGGCCTATGCGTTTTCCTCAGATTTTGCCGATGCACCCTCAGGTTCTACGTTATCAAAGGCGCGGGGCGGGGTTATTGAGGATCTGGGTTCGCATGTGGTTGATTTGGCAGAGTGGCTTTTTGGCGACCTCAAAGTCACAGAAACAAAAGTCAACTCACAGATTTCGCTTGGTTCAGAGGATGATATAGGTTTTAGTGTTACCAACAAAGAGGGCTTAGTGGGGCATTTTGAGGTTTCTTGGCGCAAAAACAATTATCGTATGCCTGAATTTGGGTTATCAATCCAAGGCACAAAAGGCACCTTGGATGTTAATGACGACGTGGTTAAATTAACTCTTAGTGGTTCTGTGCCAAAGAGGTGGTATCGTCATGATATGGCTGATAATGTGGGTTTTCTCTTAGGTGGACCGGAATATTACCGTGAAAACCAGCAGTTCATCCATGCTCTAATCAAAGGAGAACCCACTGAATCAAGTTTCAAAAACACTCTCAAGGTGGATTATATTTTAGAGCAGGTAAGGCAGCAGGCAAATGAGTAAACAGCTAAGTTTGTTTGTCGGGGATAATCCCTTTCATGGTATTAGCCATCTTTCTCAGCAGAAAGCAAGAGAACGCAGTTTGGATCAATCTCAAAAAAGTGCTCAGCAACAGGCAGCTCGTATAGTTGAGCGTGCTGTTGAGTGTGGTGCAGAGGGGTTTATGTTTAGTGTCGATGAAGTCACCCTTTCAATAATCAAGCAGCTTCAAAAAAACCCCAACGCCTCCAAGGTGCGTCTATACGCTATTGCGCCTTATGCTTATGAGTATGTTCGAAAAGCTACTCAGACAGGGGGTGTGTCGGGGTTAGCTATGAATTTGGCTAAAGAGATGGTTTTCTCATCCAACGCCAAAGTCCTTGCCTCAAATATAGGCGGGCTTGCACGCTTTAACCTCTTAGCGCTACTCAAAACCTATACAGCCTACGAGTTATCACGCATAAAAAATGCTTCTTCAGCCAACAACAACAGTAACGTAAAGTTGGAGGCGTTTATGCTTCATGAGATTGTTACTGATATGGCCTTAGCGCTCAATATGGAGACGCTTTTTAGGGGTTATATAGATTTTCTTGAGAGCCGCCATATTCGTCCTGGGTTTGAGACACGTAACTTTTCGATTTTGGTTGATAAATTTAGGGATTGGGATATTGATTTAGGCAAGTTAACGTTAACGGCTTCATTTAACAAGGTGGGGTTTCAAATGTGTCCCACAAAGCAACAATGTGAAGAGGCGCTCAAACGTGCCAGCGGTGCGGAGGTTATAGCTATGAGTGTTTTGGCGGCGGGATATCTCAAACCAGCCGAAGCTGTTGGCTACTTGGCAAATCTAGATGGGTTAAGTGGGGCGGTTATTGGCGTCTCGGGGGAACAGCAGGCAACAGAGACGTTTCGAGTTTTCCGAGAAGGCCGCTAACGGGGGTTTAGGTTTGGTTTGGCTACTACTGCCACTATTGTTTGTTTGGGTGGGAGTGGGGATAGTGTTTTTTGGTGTTCCAGGTCTCTATTTTTTGTATATGAGGCAATGTTCGCAGAGAAAATGGGATCTTGACATCGACTCTGATTTTTTGCCCTCGGTGTCTATTCTTATTCCGGTTTATAATGAGCAACAGATTATTGGTTTAAAACTTGAAAATCTTGCCAAAGTAGTCTATCCAGCTGAAAAGATGGAAGTTATTGTTGTCAATGATGCCTCATCCGATGACACGCTAAAAATTGTAGCGCAGTACATCTCAGAACACCGTTTGCAATTTAGAGTTAGAGTTTTTGATAGTCAAGAGCATCTGGGAAAAACAGGGTGTTTAAATCAAGTTCTAAAAACTATTCAATCCGAGATTGTTATAATTTCTGATGCGGATTGTTTTTGGCCCAAAGATATACTCCAAAAATCGCTTGGCTATCTCTCCGATCCAAGCGTTGGCGCCATAACTGCACGTGAACAGCTTCTAAACGCCGGTGACACCTGGGTAACACGGGGCGAGCAGACCTACAATAACACTGTTCAGGCAATACGTATAGGCGAGTCAAAACTGTACTCGACGCTTTTCTTTCAAGGCGGCTTTGCAGCCTACAAAAAAAGTCTGCTAAACAAATTCAATCACGCTACTGATGACTCGGGAACCGCTCTGGATATAATCCAAACCAATAAACGTACCCTGCTGATTCCCGAAATTGGCTTTTTTACCATCAGCCCCACAGCTTGGCAAGACAAATTCACCATAAAAATTCGACGCGCAAGCCATCTCCAACAACTCTGGGCAAGATGCCTCAACCTGCTAATTCAGGGTAAGCTTTTGATGCCCAAACGCATCGCCATACCTGAGATCATTCTGCACCTGTTCAACCCTTTGCTCTTAGTTGTGTTGGTGGCGTTAACAATAGCAGTTATGGTTAGCTATCCTTTTTTGGCGCTGGGTATACTTGTAGTGCTTGGGGTGGTGTTTGCGGTTAAAAAAACCCAAACAACCGCAATAGAACTGATTCAAAACAACATTATTTTGTTGACTGCATTGATGTCTTTTTTGGCAAAACGCAAATTTAGATTCTGGAAACCCGTTGAGGGCGCCCGCTCTGCTCTAAACAAACAAATGCTCCAAGAAAAACAACTAATCTAACAACAACACCAACACCAACCAAGCAAGCGTGTAATTTTGAGTTTATTTGAATTTGAGGGGATAGTTTGGATTCGCAGATTGGGGTTACGGTGGGGCTGTGTGTAAAAAATGGTGCCGCAATCATCAAAACAGCGCTGGAGAGTCTTTGTATGCAGACGTTTCCATCACACAATATTGAGGTAATTGTGGTTGATGGTAACAGTAAAGATGGTACTTTGCAGATAATTAAAGCCAAGCTCAAATCGGGTTTTGGTAAGATACAGATTTTTCGAGAAACTCAGGGGTTAGGTATTGCTCGTCAGATGGTTATAGAGAAAGCCAGCGGTAAATACATTGTTTGGCTTGATGCGGATATGATTCTTGCGCCTGACTATTTGGAGAATCAAGTTTTGTTTATGGAACAAAACCCAGACGTTGGAATTGCCGGTGGAACCTATACACTCCATATTGGTCATGGATTAGCGGCGGATCTGGAAAATGTTGCTTATGCGGTGGATTCGGTTTTTGGCCGTCCTGGCAGGGCATCTAAATATGGTTTTTTACCGGGAGCTGAGGGCGCAATCTATCGCGTGGAAGCCGTTCGTCAAGTCGGCGGCTTTGACACCAAAATAAATGGTGCTGCTGAGGATACTGATTTAGCTTATCGCGTTAGAACAAAGGGCTGGCAGTTAGCAATGACTCAGGAGAGATTCACTGAGTCCACTCGGGCTTCTTGGCAGTCGCTTTGGAACCAATATGTTTGGTATGGGCGCGGCGGACACTACATCTACCACAAAGACCCATGCTCGGTAAATCTTTTACAAATGACCCCTATGGCAGGGTTTATAGCAGGCATACTGCGCGCTCCTGGCGCGTATCTGTTAACGCATAACAGTGCGTTTTTCTTGCTGCCGATGCACTATACCTACAAGCGTATAGCTTGGTTTTACGGTTTTTGTAATGCGCATCTAAACGGATATGGCCACAAACTCAACTAGCCCTTAGCATATTTTGGTATGTCTGCTTGGCAGTTAACTGGTTGGCTGATCGGTCTATGGGACTTGTGGTTTGTTGTGGTTTGTTTTTTGAGGTTGGTTAGGCGATTGCATGGATCCGCTTTTGACGGTGGGTATTTGTGTTCGTAATGGTGAGGCTTTTCTCTCAGATGCTGTGGAGAGTATTCTTGTGCAGGATTATGCTCAAGAAAGGCTTCAGATTATCTTTGTTGATGATGGCAGTCAAGATAGAACGCCTGAGATAATTAGCCGCTATAGGGTTATGTTGGGTAGCAGAGTAAAGGCGTTTAGAACTTCTGGTCAGGGTTTAGGGCATGCGCGAAACTGTATTGTGAAAAATGCTGATGGGGAATTCATTCTCTTTGTTGATGCCGATGAGATCCTAACGCCTGGTTATGTAAGAGTGCAAGTTGGAGTTATGCAGAAGAATCTCAAGGTGGGGATAACTGCTGGGGTCTTCAAGCTGGTTTTGGGCAATAGTATTTTAAATCTTGAAATTGCGCCTCATATTGTTAATCAGAAGAGTTTTGGTAGGCCCAAGAGTTTTCTTTGGAAAACAGATAAGCTTGTGGGTACAGGCGGCACGACTTTTCGCACTCTTGCTGTGCTGCAGGCTGGGGGGTTTGATGAGAGCATCAAAGGTGCGGGGGAGGATACGGATTTAGTTTTGCGTATAAGAAAGGCGGGGTGGCAGCTTGAGGCTAATGCTGCAGAATTCTATGAGCTACATGGCGGCTTATCTACGCCTAGAGATCTTTGGAGGAAATATTTTTGGTATGGGTATGGTTGTCAAAAAAGTTTTGTGCAGACTCGGGAGGGTTTTTCTTTTCCGCGGATGTCACCTATGGCGGGGTTAGTTACTGGGGTGCTTTATTCGTTTGCGGCGTATAGGTTTTTGCGCCAAAAACAGATGTTTTTATTGCCATTGCATTTTGGGTTTAAGCATACCGCTTGGGCAACTGGGTTTATGAAGGGTCAACTTGAAAAATAAATAGAGTTAAACAAAAGGGAAAAGATGGTGTTTACCATCGGGATATATACCATGCGTTGTTTTGGGGCCAGTAGAAGATTAGCCAGTGTCTGTAGAGGTATCCCCAGATGATGTTTTGAATTGGGTTCTCTAGGGGTACAGGGGTAGTTGAGGAGGCTGGGGTTGGGGTTGTTTGTGGTGATGTTGAGGCTGGGGGTTGGGGGATAGCTGCTGCGGCTGGTGTTTGGGTTGGTTGGGGGAGCAGTGAGGGTATTGTTGGAATAGTTAGTTGGGGTTGTTGGGAAGTTGGCTGAGGGGTAGTTGTTGCGGCGGCGGTGGGTTTGGGTGTTTCAGTTGGTTTTGTGGGTGTTTCGGTAGGTTTTATTGTTGTTGGTGGTGGGGTGGTGGTGGGTTTGGTGTTGTATGTGTTGATGTATGTTTGGCCCATGGTGTTTGGGGTGTAGTGGTTTGTGAGCATGGTTTCGCCGGAGTAGATGTTGCCTAGGCCTGTGTCGCTTAGCCAGTAGTATGCGCCTGCGCCGATGTTTAGGTCGTATTGGGCTTTTAGGAGGTTTTGCCACCAGGTGTAGTCGTTTTGTTTGTTGTTTGATTTTGTTAGGCAGGAGCCTTGTTCGTTTATGACTAGGGGTGCGTTGACGCCCATGGTTTTGATTGCAGTGGTTAGTTGGGTTTTGAGTCCGTCGTAGTCTGTTTTCCAGTAGGCTGTAAGATCAGTGGGTGCGTAGTAGTAGAGGTGAGTTGTGAACACTAGATTTGTTGCTTGGGGTATGGCGGTTGTGATTTGGTTTGTCCAGCTTAGGTCGTTGCCCCAGGTGTTTGGGTGCCAGCCCATGTGCCACTGCATCATGATTAGATTTGTGGCGCCTGTTGTGCGGATAGCGCTGTACATGGTTTTGAGGTATTGCATGTAGCCTTGGGGTATGGCGTCGTTGTCAGTGCCTAGGTTGGGTTCGTTCCAGGCTTCAAAGATGACGTTGGGGTAGTTTTTGTAGGTGTTTGCTATATCGGTCCAGAACCAGTGCCAGAATTCAAGTTCTTTGCCGTTGCTGTAGCCTGCATCGGTTAGGAAGCGTTGTGCGGGTTCGTCCCAGCCTTCTAGGGGTAGGCCTTGCCAGCCGTATCCTTGGCTTGCGTAGGGGTCTCCACCGAAACTGCTTGCGGAAGGTGTGAGCATGTAGGGGACAAGATCAACATATAGACCGTATTTGTCTGCAGTTTGAATTAGGGTGTGGAGATAGGCTTTGATGCTAATGGGGGTTGTTTGAGCGGAGTAGCTGATTGGGTCTTCTTGGGAGGGGGTGATGTTGTCGCGGTAGTACCAGCTGGGGTAGATAAAGACGCGGATATAGTTTAGGTGCCATTGGTCTTTTAGGGTTTTAAAGGTTTGTTCCATGGTTTCTTGGGGGTGGTAGTTCCATTGGTTACTCCAGCTATCAGTTGTGTCTTGGTCCCAGAGGATAAGGTTTGGTGCAAATCCAGCAAGACCCATACCACGCAGATAAACCGAGTTTCCGTTAGTATCAAGAATATAGGCTCCGTTTGTATGCAGAGCCGATGCAACCCCTGCCGCTGTTGCTGTTGATGATGATGTGGATACCGTGACCTGTGCTTGGGTTAGAGAAACCGCTGCGAACAGGTTTAGGGCCATTAATGCGATTATGATAAAAGCATGGTGTTTGGTGTGTTTTTTGGGGTTTAGGTTGAGGGTCTTTGCTAAATGGTGTGTATTCATTTATTCTGTCTTGTCCCAAAATAATTTCCCACCCGAGTTATCTTACGACACACTACCTCACCACCCAAACTCTGCAAAACACCTTTCCAAAAATACCGCACCCACCCAACTAAAAACATGGTCAAAATC
>WRCX01000017.1 GCA_009783705.1 Candidatus Bathycorpusculum hydrogenotrophicum
TACTTTTTATTCATAACTAAGCACGTGTTAACATATACAATCAACACTTATTTATAATGCGGTCAAAGCAATATGTTACTGTGGATAAAAAAGTGTTAGAGGAAATTTTAAGGGAGCTTGGAGAGCTGAAAAAACTTGCCAAAGAACAGCCTACAGTTTGCGCTGAGGCAAAGGCGAGACCGTTAGAAGAGCTGAAATAGTTCCTTCTAGTTTTTCAAGTCTTAGCTGTAATGCCGTGTTCTTTTCTTCAAGCATCTCTTTTCTTTGTTTTTCGGTTTCTTCAAAGCGTAGTGCCGTACCCTTGTCTAGTATCATGCCGCAGGTGGTGCATCTGGTGTCTCCAAAAGGATTTTTACTGCTACATCGTGGGCACTCGACCAGTTTAGCTAATCCTTCAGCCTTTGAAGGTATCTTTAGTCCATGTAGTTCTAGCATTGCATCCTCTAAGTCCCTTGCAGAAAAATGTACGTATCGCCGCGTCATTTTGCTTCCGTATGTCCAGCCAGCAAACTGCTCCAAACGGCTTTCAGTAAACACTTTAGCCATAGCTGTTAGAGAGGTGTGGCGGTAGAGGTATGGCCAGACGTTTCGTTTTAGTCCTGCTTTTTTGGCTAGGTTTTTTATTATTTTGCAGAAGTGTGTATAGCTTAGTCGTTCGCCTGTGTGGTTAACTGCTAGGGAACACCATAGGGGTGCTTGGGGGTCGTCTCTGTTGGGGTGTTCTTGTAGCCATTGTAGTAGGGGTTTGCTTGAGGTGACCAAAGGTATGCGTTTTATGCCTGTTTTCCCGTTTGCGGCTATGAGACAGTATTCTTCTTTGAAGATTACACTGCTGTTGCGCATGGTTAGTAGTTCGCTGGGGCGTAGGGCGGCTTCGAAGAGTACATATATGATGGCGCGGTCGCGTTTGTTTGTGACGGCTTTTAGTATGGCGGTTATTTCTTCTTGGGTGAGTAGGTTTTCGGGGGTGACTTTGGGGTTTTTTTCTTTCACTGTTAAGCTTATCCAGTTTACTTCGGGGGGTATGGGGGTGTTTTTGGCGCAACTGCCTGTTTTGGCGTATTGAACCAGTTTTCGTAGTAAGAGTTTGTTGTCGGCTTTTGTGGATTCTTTGTTTGGTCGGTTGTTTATGTTGGCTACTATGTGTTCTATGTCTGTTTTATTCATAGCTTTAATGTCTGCACCATCAATTATGCGCAATAATACGGGCATGTGGGAGCTACATTTTGAGATTCTGCCGAGGGATAATCCTAATGCGTTTAGGTGGTCTAAAAACTGCAAACCTAATGTTCCGTTTGGGAGTTGTTGTATGTTGTGTCGGTTTCGCCTTATGCGTTGGGCGTAGTCGTGTATTGGTTTGTTTGTTAACATGTCCCTTGTATGTTCGGGGATTTTTAAAGGCGAAGATTTTGGTTTTGTTTTTTGGGTTTTTTGAGCCGAAGTTTGAGGAAGAGAACCAGACATGTTTGTTTGGTGCAGGGGGTGGGATTCGAACCCACGAACCTCTGCAGGATAGGCTCCTGAAGCCTACGCCGTTGACCTGGCTTGGCGACCCCTGCACATAATAGGTTACTATCCATTACTTTTACAAATAAATACGTTGCCGACCAAAACTGTAGAGCTTGCTTTCTGTTGCCCTCTTAGAGTCCTGTAGGTTGCATTGTTTTTCTTTTTTTGATGTGATGTGACTTTTTGATGGTTGGTTGCAACGCAATCGGGTTGGTTATTGTTTTTGTTTTTCTAGTTATGTTTTTTTGTGGTTGGTTTTTGAGGGTGCGGTTTGTCTTGATGTTGTGGTTTGGGTTGGGTTTTTGGGGTTGTTTGTGTTAGGTGGCATTTTGTTTTAATTGGTGCACTAATGTGTTATTTTGTGCTATATTTGTCGTAAAATTTAAATCGGTCCAGTGCTAAATAGTTCTATGCAGATCGCTGATGCAATGCATTGGAGCATTGAAGCATGCGGTTAAAACAGCGGTAAAATCGATATGTGAAAGACTCTGCTCTAATGGGCTGGACATGCACATTGTGGTGCCTGGCTGTGTGGCACAGTAGGTCCAACAGCAAACGGGTGCCTGCTCAAGGTCTGTCAGATGAACCAGGTCAACAATAGACTTGGAGTACTCTGTAAAACTGGTGGGAATCAATCGGCTATGCCGTCCATATTCCACTTTTTTTAGAGTTGCACCTAAATTTGTTTTTGTCTTTGATGTGTGTGGTTGTCTGGTTTGTTCATGGTTTTTGGGCTAAAGGTTTAAGTGTGTCCTCAATGTTTATTGTGAAAAAGGATGTAAAACAATGCCAACTCACGGTTCACTCTCAAAAGCCGGGAAAGTAAGGAATCAAACTCCTAAAATTGAGGCTCGTGAAAGGACTTCTCCAAGCCCTAAAAACCGTAGCAGACGCAACTATGAAAAACGTGTTGTTCTGCAGCGGAAACCCGGGCAAAACTGGATGTAAGCTTTAAACCACTTTTATTTCTTTCCACCATTATCTAGGTGTACTTGGGCTTTTAACCAAAGTAAATTTTATAGTGTAAACCGGTGTAGTTATCTACTCTAGTATTAACAATATTTGGGTTATCTAAATCTTGACAAACACAGTTGCGCTCCGCGAAATCATCGAAATACTTCTCGCAATGTCAGCTCCTACCCGAGAAGATGTTAACCGCCTAAAAATCAAAATTGCAGGTAAACATCACCTAGAAAAAGTTCCCTCAAGTGCCGATTTGATAAGCCAACTCACACCCAAAGAAACACCTCTGCTCCTGCCGCTTCTAAAGCGAAAAACCACACGAACCATAAGCGGTGTCACTGTGGTTGCCGTTATGACTAAACCCTATCCATGTCCCCAGCCTGAACCCTGCGCTTACTGCCCCGGCGGACCCACTTTAGGTTCCCCTCAGAGCTACACCGGCCACGAACCCGCAGCCATGCGTGGCACCCAAAACAGCTTTGATCCAAACAGCCAAGTCACAAGCCGCATTGAACAGCTAACCCAAATCGGACATAAAGTCGACAAAATCGAACTCGTTATTATGGGCGGAACCTTCCCCGCTACACCTATAGAGTACCAAACCTGGTTTATCCAACGCTGCCTAGATGGGATTGTAGGCAAACCCTCAGTGGACCTCACAGAGGCCAAAGCCAACGCAGAAATCAGCGCAACCCGCAATGTTGGCATAACTGTTGAAACCCGTCCTGATTGGGCAAAACAACCCCACATCGATATCATGCTTGACATGGGCGTCACCCGCATCGAATTAGGCGTGCAGAACCCTAATGACGAAATTTATCAGTTAGTAGGTCGAACACACACAACCCAAGATGTGATTGAGGCTACCCGTATAGCTAAAGACGCCGGCTTAAAAATCGTTTATCACCTAATGCCTGGCATGCCGGGGAGCAACCCAAAAAAAGACCTAGAAATCTTTCAACAAATTTTTACTAACCCCGCATTTATGCCTGATATGATAAAAATTTATCCTTGCCTAGCCATTGAGGGCACTAAAGCCAATCAATGGTACCAAAACGGCACCTATCATCCCTATACAACCGAGCAAGCTGCAGAGGTAATTGCTGAGATCAAAAAATTTATCCCAAAATGGGTGCGGGTAATGCGGGTTCAACGCGATATTCCTGCGGGTCTTATTTTGGCAGGCGTGAAAAAAAGTAATCTTCGAGAACTCGCCCAACAAAAACTCGCCCAGCAAGGCCTGCATTGTCAATGTATCCGTTGCCGTGAAGTGGGCCACAGATTACAAGTTGACCACATCAAACCTGAGATAGCAAATATCCAAATCCTAACCCAGCAATATGAGGCATCTGAGGGCACCGAGGTTTTCATATCAGCCGAAGACCCCAAAAACGATGTATTGCTGGGCTATTTACGGTTGCGCATTCCCTCATCATATGCTCACCGACCCGAAATCACCCAAGTTCCCTCAGCTATAGTTCGTGAGTTGCATGTTTATGGTCCCCTGGTCCCTGTTGGGGGACGGCCTGATGGAGAGTGGCAGCATAGAGGCTATGGCAAGGTGCTCTTAGCAGAGGCTGAGCGTATTGCAAGGAACCATGAGCGGGAAAAGCTTTTAGTTATTAGTGCGCTAGGAACAAGGCGATACTACATGCGCTTGGGTTATGAGCGTGATGGAGTTTATGTTTCAAAGAGGCTAAAGACAGATGAGTGAACTAGACGCATCAGGTTATAGAGGCAAGGCACTTGAGTTGCTAAAAGAGGCAGACTGCAGTGTCGGCGATATCATAAAACTTACACGCAAAAACAAAACCTATGAGGGCATTTTGATTCCCCGCTTTGGTGATGGAGATGCTATTATCATAAAGATGCCAAGCGGCTACAACATAGGCATCCAAGCCACAGACGATCTCTCAGTGCAAAAAATCGGCCAGGGCACCAAACCCACCTTTGCGTCTCCTCCTCTGCCAAAACAAAACCCCTCACTTCCACATGTTGTTATCATGAGTACTGGTGGAACCATCGCTAGCCGGGTTGATTATCGCACAGGGGCAGTCCGATCTGCCATGTCGGCTAATGATCTCTACGGTGTGGTGCCTGAACTCGCCGATATCTCCCAGGTGGACACTGAGATCGTCTTTAGCATCTACAGTGAGAACCTGCGCCAACAAGACTGGAGCGAACTCGCAACCAAAGTCGCTCAACAAATTCAAAAGGGCACAAACGGCGTTGTCATCGCACATGGTACCGACACCATGGCATACACCTCAGCCGCACTGAGCTTTGCTCTACAAAACTTACCCGTACCTGTTATCCTCGTTGGTGCACAACGCTCTTCTGATCGCCCCAGCAGCGATGCCGCAACCAACCTCATAGGCGCGGTTAAAGCCGCAGGGGAAGCACCCTTTGCCGAGGTAGGCTTAGCAATGCATGACACAATCTCCGATGCCGCCATAGCGGTGCATCGAGGCACAAAAGTGCGCAAATGCCACACAAGCCGCCGAGACACCTTCCACTCCATCAATGACTCACCCATAGCAAAAATACAAAACCTCCAAGTTAACATGACCACAACCAACTACCACAAACGCGATCCCAACCGCCAACTCGTCTTAAAACCCAATTTCAGCGACAAAGTCGCCCTAATCAAATTCTACCCCGGCCTTGACCCCGCAATCATTGATTTCTATCTCGAACGCGGCACACGCGGCATCCTCTTAGAGGGCTCAGGCTTGGGTCATGTGAGCAAATTCTGCTTTGAGAGCCTCAAACGAGCCACAGCCCAAGGTGTAGTGGTTGCAATGGCCTCCCAGTGCATCTGGGGACGAGTCAATATGAACATCTACGACACAGGCCGCGACTTACTTAACTTAGGCGTGGTTCCCCTCGAGGACATGTTCCCTGAAACAGGCCTAGTCAAGCTGATGTGGGCCTTAGGACAAACCGAGGATCCACAACAAGTTATCACCCTGCTAAAAACCAACATTGCAGGCGAATACTTAACCCGCACCCTACCCCAAGAAGAAAAACTCCACTACGAGGCAAACCCTAATGTCTAAACCCTCTCTTGATTACACTAAAATCGGCTTAAAAGTCGGCTTAGAAATCCACCAACAACTAAAGGTTAACAGCAAACTGTTCTGTAGCTGCTCACCTGAACTGTTCAAAGAAGAACCCGACATCACATTTTTGCGCCGTTTGCGCCCCACACAGAGCGAACTTGGACAAGTTGATCCTGCCGCATATTTCGAGTTTCAAAAAGGCAACAAAATCCTCTATGAAGCTAACCGCACCAGCAGTTGCCTAGTCGAGATGGATGAGGAACCGCCGCATCCCATAAACATGGATGCCGTTGAGGTCGTGTTGACGGCATCACTTATGATGAACATGCAACCCGTAGACGAAGTTCACGTTATGCGCAAAACCGTTATCGACGGCTCAAACACCACCGGCTTCCAACGCACAACTATTATCGCCCTAGACGGCTGGATAGTGGTCAACGGCAAAACCATACCCATGCAAGCCGCCAGCCTTGAAGAAGACTCCGCCCGCAAAACCGCCACCCATGAAGACAAAACCACCTGCTATCGCATCGACCGACTAGGCATCCCCCTAATTGAGGTCACCACCGCACCTGTGATTTATTCCCCCCAAGAAGCCCAAGAAGTCGCATTTGCCATCGGACGCATACTGCGCGACACAGGCAAAGTCATGCGCGGCTTGGGCACAATTCGCCAAGACCTAAACGTATCCCTACCCAACGGTGCACTAATTGAAATCAAAGGCGTACAAACTCTAGATCTAATCTCAACCGTTGTAGAATATGAGGCCCAACGCCAGCTGGGTTTAATTGCCATAAAAGACGAACTTGCCAATCACAACATAACCCCAAATACACTCAAAGCTGAACTGGTTGAGGTCACAAACATCTTTGAAGCAACAAAAAGTAAAGTTCTACGCAAAGCCCTCGACAAAAACCAAACCGTTTTTGCTGTAAAACTCATAGGATTTGCAGGGTTGACGGGGCGTGAGTTGATGCCCAACTTCCGCTTTGGATCTGAACTCAGTGACCGCGCCAAATTCTGGGGCCGCGTCGGCGGTATATTTCACACCGATGAAGCCCTTGCAAACTATGGCATCACCCCCCAAGAAATCACCTTGCTACGCGAAGTAGTACAAGCAAACCCCACTGATGCCGTTGTCTTTGTAGCTGACACAGCCCAAAACAGCCAAGACGCCCTCAAAGCAGTAATAACCCGCGCCCAAGAAGCCTGCCTAGGCATTCCCCAAGAAACCCGCACAGCCAAAGACGATGGCACCACCCGCTACATGCGCCCCCGCCCCGGCGCCGCTCGCATGTACCCCGAAACCGACATCCCACCCCAACCCCTAACCCCCCAATTAGTACAAACCATACAAACTCATCTGCCCGAATCCGCCGATAAAAAATTCCAACGCCTCAGCAAACAATACAGCCTAAACGAAAAACTCACCAAACAACTCCTTGACTCCGAATATCTAAGTCTCTTCGAAGAAATCGCCCAAACAAGCGGCGTATCAGTTGCCACCATTGCAGCCTTTCTAACCGAGACCATAAAAGCACTTCAACGAGACGGTATACCCACGGCTCAGGTTACCGATGAGCAAATCAGTTGTATCTTTAGAGCTGTTGGCTGTGGCGAACTTGCCAAAGAAGCCATCGCAGATGTGTTTAGTTGGTTGGCTAAAAACGAGGACAAAACCGTTTCAGACGCTGTTAGTGCATTGGGCTTTAAGATGTTTACCGAAACTGAACTCGCTGTTATAATTGATCGTATAGTCGTTGCTAATAAAGTGCAAATTGAAAAGCTGGGCAAAAATGCGATGGGTATGCTTATGGGTGCTGTTATGAAGGAGGTTCGTGGAAAAGCCAGCCCCGACTTGGTCTCCAAGCTCTTAAAGAACGCTGTAGGCTAACTTTGTAAGCGGATTGCGGTGCTGAAGTGTCAGAGGATTTCTTCTAGATGCTTTAGTGCCATTGCAATTTCTTTACCTTTGATTGTGAGGCTATATTCAACTCTGGGTGGGCGACCCTCAAGCATTTTTCTATCTGCTATGCCCTGCCCCTCAATGAGTTTGAGTAAGTTCGAAAAGGCTTGTCTGCTTATGACAAAACCCTGTTTGTAGAGTTCGTAATACCCAGCTTTTTCCATTTTTTTGAGGTACAGTATGGTTTCAATGACCCCTTTTCCAAACATGATGTGTGCTTTGTTCCGCAAGAGATCCACATAGTGACTTAGCATTTGCTTATCAAAAGTATAATACATTATAAATAGTACAATGTACTAAAAAACCAAAGAGTGTACTTAACTAAACAGGCGATCAAAATAAACACCAACCAAAAAGCTACACAAACCAGCCAAACAACCGAATACATTAATGTAACTAACCTAACCCCCGACAAACGCCGTTCATTATTCATAGATAACATGAACAAAACCGGCTTTACAACCTTTATCAAATATACCCAAGACAACCAAACCTACTTCATCTTCATCTACAAACAAGCCCCCTAAGATAGAAATCAACATTTCAAAGCCTTTTAGTGTACACTTAGAAACTGCCCTTTTCTACTCAGTCTAAGACAACTTTACTTTAGACTCCTCGTTTTGACGGCATCTATTTGTGAGTACTCTGATGCCTGTTGCTAAACACAAAAACTTACGGATCCATGCGATATCTGTAGAAAATTCAGTTTACAGATTAACTAAAGCTGTGGTTTGCCGTAAATCCTAAAAACATGTCACGCATATACCTAGAAGAGGAATGGCTGTGAAACGTATCGAAGCACGCATCAAAACTCCCTTTGGTGAAGTCGTAATTGAGGGAGACTCCCCCCAGGAAATCCTTGACATGATGGGGAGTATTCCTGAGAATTTTGTCGAAACCCTCTCCGATTTTGTGTCTAACCGTCTAACCCAATCCGGTGCTCAGCTAAGAGGTATTATCGAACCCACCACCGAGGGCCCCGTTATAGTAACAAGAGAAAGTCTTACCCACTACGAATCTGTTGGCCTAATCCTCTATGCATCTGATGACCGGCGAAACACTGCCGCACAGGTGCAAAAACTCTTAGAATCCAGCGGTATAAAAGCGATGGTTCCCGCACGCCTCAATGAAATGACTAAACGCGGCCAAGTCTTCAAACCTGACCCCAACAAACCCGACTATAAACTAACAATCCAAGGTGAAAAATGGGTCGAGGATGAAGTTATCGCAAAACTACGAGGAAGAATGGCATAGCCCAAGTTGTATCTGTTCTCCCAAAAACATATTACCTGCCGCCTGTTTTCTTCTCTGAGGCGAAAAACAAATGGAATTAATACCGTTAATACCCTTCTTTGCTGCAGTCGTCTACGCAATACTAGACGGTTTTGGATTTGCCGGTGCGGCCATAGTAGCCTTGATAATTCTAGTAGTTATTGGTTTAATCATTATAGTTTTCTTAAAATTCTTGATAATACTCATCCCTGCTATCCTTGTAGCTATAGTGGTGTATTTCCTAACCGGCGGCAACTTATTCTGGACCGGTATAGCGTTTCTATTGGTTGCCTTGGTGTCATTGGTGAGAAAAATATAATATTTTCCAACTTTCCTTTTTGTCCTCAAGTATTGATGGTGGAAATAGCGCCTATCGTTGTAGGTGTTGATTTAATTGTCTTCTCTACTCTATTGACTGTTTAGTCTATTGCTTGAATCCGCTAGTAGACTGGTTACATCTGTATGCTATAGGCTATGTCGAGTTTGGTGTGGGTAGCAGTTGAAAAGCGGTACCCGGCTATAATTATGTGTGGAAAACGAAATTAAGTGGAATAATTGGGTGAAAGATGGCTAATACGGCGTCTATTGGGGTTATATTTTCATAAGGCTTTTATATTTGGAGAGGGGTTCTTGAGATATCAACTGGAATGGACAGGGATCCCATAATGTCAATGATGGAACCAAGTAAAAAACCATTAAACGTTCTCATAAAACAATTGCATGGCAACATTGAAGTTGTCCTCAAAAACGGCTATGAATACAAGGGCAAAATGATTAAGTGTGATGGACATATGAACCTGCTCTTGGAAGGCGCAACAGAGTGTAAAGAAGACCAGCCTATGACTAACTATGGTAATGTGCTTCTTCGCGGAAACAACATACTCTATATTGTGTTAAACACAAACTTGCATTAAAGGGGTAGCTTTTTAGCTTCCCCAATTACATATTTGTAAGCTTCATCTGCCGATAGTTCCAAGTTGAATTTGCGGCTGAAAAACGTTAATATATTTTTTAGGTCTCGTTCGAGTAGTTCTTTTGCGTTTTTATGGTCGGTTTTAACTGCCTGCGGCCAATCAATAATCAGTATGTGTCCATCTGGTTGTAGGATAAGGTTGTATTCGCTAAGGTCTGCATGGATTATGTGCGCTTTGAGGTAGGCTTTTTTGAGGTTGCGTAGGATTTCTCGCAGAACTTTTTTGGCGTCGCCGATGTCTTTGTAGCGTGAGAGTTCGCCGCCTTCAATCATACCCATCGCTATGACATGGCGGTTTTGGCTAAGCGGCTGGGGTACTGAAACGTTTTTTTCATAGGCTAGTTTCATGGCTTGGTGTTCTTTTTCTGCGGCTAGGTGTGATTGAAACAGCCATGATGAGTGTTCTCGGATGTAGCCTCGTTTGCGTCGGGTTTGTCTGAAGCTGATTCGGCCTAATCTGTGGAATTTGACGGCTATGCGTTGTCCTGATGGGCTCAGGGCGTCGTAGACGTCGGCTTCTTTGCCCACGCCTAGGGTTTGTCCAAATGAGGTTATGATTTCGGATTTTACCAGTGCATTTATGGCTAAGCAGTCGTAGCCTGTGTAGTTTAGGGTGTAGCCGGTGTATGCGCCGTGTTTCCTGTAGATTAAGTTTAGTTTGTCAAGTTTGTCTATTGTGTATGTGACGCGTTCGAGTGGAACTTTGGCGTATTTGTGGATTTGTTCGATGGGGACGAATTCGCGTTTTGCCATTGCGGCTTCGATTATGTGGAGGATTCTTAGGTCTTCGCGTTCTAATTTTCGAAATGCTTGTACTGCGATTTCTGCGCTTGACATGTGTGATCCTTAGATTTCTTTGGTTATGGTTTAATAAATGTGTGTAGTGGCGGTGTTGTTGTTTGGTTTATTTATGGCTGTACTGTTTGTTTGCAGGTTCTGTCTATTTCGATATATGGTTGCACACGTCTTTGGATATGATTGTTGAAACCGCGTATAATATTATGAAAAATATTTGTTGATAATATTTATATGTTGTATCTATGTTTTAAAGGTGACGGGAATCGGACTTAAACATGAACACCCAAGCCCAAGGAACCCTGCACTTCAAGGAGGAGACAACCTAAAATGAGCTACACTTTTAAAACCGTCCACGAAATCGACTCTATGCCCGGTATAACCCAGTTTTGGGGTGTTGCGGTCCACAAAATCCGATCACAAATGTCCCGATTTTATCTTACCGTTTCTCCAATATCTGTTACACTCTCAGTTGACCCCACCGAAGAGGGAAAAAAACTAATAATTTACTTCGTCAAAATACTTGGAGAACCTGAACTTATACTTCGAGACACAAAAACAGCCGAATGCCTCGATGATTATACCGCTAGATGGTACCAAATTGAAAACAGCAAAACAACCACCCAACGAATCAAACATCTCATAAACGGCTTTAAACCATAAACTTGACCACCCAAAACTTAACAACCACTAACTCAACAATGGTTTGTACTGATCTAAAAGCTGTGTCTATTTACCGATAATAAATAAATTGGAGGTTGTTTAAACAACCTTGGGGCGGGCATTTTTTGCCTCTATTTTATCTAGAATCAGTTTTGCGCAATCAATTTGGTTGGGTATGCTGCCAAATTCGTCTTGTACGCGCCAAATATCGGGTGTGATTTCGTCTGCGATGTATATTTTGCGATTTTCATCAAAGCCGAATTCTACTTTAAAATCTATCAGGGTTAAACCCAGTCCTTTTAGTTCCTTTTGCAGGACCTCCCCCACTTTGACTAAAGTGTCTAGCGTTTTGTTATATTCGCCCTCTTTTAGTAAACCTTTCATGAGGCATAATCTTTCGCTGATAAGGGGGTCTCCCTGAGCATCGTCTTTGAGTGTGACTTCGAGGTAGGGCGGGTTAAACGGGATGCCTTTTTCGAGTGTAAATCTGCGGCACATACTGCCTGCGGTAAAGTAGCGTAACACAAATTCAAGCGCCGGAACTGTGACTTGTCGGACTTTCATTAGGCCCTGTTCAAGGTCTGCACCCAGATAATGCGTCGGAATTCCGTTTGCTTCCATTATTTCAAAAAAATATTTTGATATGGCTAGCCCATTTTTTCCTTTGCCCAAAACACTGCCCCCTACGGTGTTAGCGCCTGGATCAAATTTACCGTTTTCACCGGTTGCGGAATCTTTGAAAAGCAAATAATGATCGCCGGTTATTTCATCAGATAAAACTTTTTTTGTCTTTCCTTCGTAGATTGTTTTCATAGTTTCTTTCAGCCCCTTTGTTAAAAGTTTTCACTGCTAATTGGACTGTTTATGTGAATGTCGATTATATATAGATAGTGTCAAGGTTAAAGTCATTTAAATGGACAATTGTAGTGGTAACCTGCTAAATACGCAACAACTATTGCCTAAAACTTTCCTTGTAAACCGCTTATGCACCAGCTAACCATCAACAAATAATAATTAAAGCTACTGTTGATACGTCAATACTGATACTCCTGTATGAATATTGTGTACAAAATGATGATTAATTGATTTGTTTTTGGCTAATTCATAATCTTTTAATATGTTGTTTAAACCTTAAGCTTTTAGAGAGGATTTTGGGTGTTCCTTATATGTGAGAAACCCCAAGTAAAGAGCTATACCAAATGCGTCTCCAAAAGTAATTAATTATAAAACGCATGGGCTAAACATGGCAGTAAACCAAGAAAGTGTTTCAAAAGTCCTCTCTGTCCTCTCACATCCATTACGCAGGGACATACTTCTCCATCTAAGCAACAACGGCGAAGCATCATTTACAGATCTGCTAAACTTCCTCAAAGTTGACACAGGCAAACTTAGCTTTCACCTCCGAGCGTTGTCTCCATTTATAGAACAAACCCCAAGCGGCAAATACAAACTCAGCCGTGCAGGCGAAAGTGCAGTACGTATCATCCACGATGTAGAAGATTGGGCAGAAGTTGCCGACGTACAAGGTAAAGCAAGCTCACTCCCACTTGCCTCATTTCAAAAGCGTGCGGTTGCTTTTCTGATTGATCTCGGTTTAATTCTTGCCATAACAATAACTATCTCAATCATCCCCAGCTTGATCGCCCCTGATATAGCAACTTTTCTAACAAACAGTATCGGTACATCTCTGTTTATAACCATTGGATTGCTCTGGCTCTACTCAACACTACTAGAAGGTTTCAATGGACAAAGCATTGGCAAACGTATACTCGGTCTAAAAGTCGTTCGTACGGACGGAAAAAAAATGAGCTACGACCACGCCGCGGTCCGCAACTTTGGCAAAGTCCTCCCGCTTCTGCCCTTTGATTTACTGCTTGGCTGGCGTATAAAAAACCCTGCCTTTCTGCGGTACTTTGATAAATTCGCAGGCACAACTGTCATCAATCTGCGTATCTAATTCTTAAAGTAAAATCTTATCTGCCTCCAAGCTGTAGCTTTCTGTGTGTGGTCTCTATGAGCAAAAATGAATTACATGTTTCAAAAATCAAAAACGGCACTGTCATCGACCATATCTGTGGCGGCTACGCACTTGATGTCGTTAGAATTTTAGGGATAACCGGCAAAGAAAAACGCGTCATGACCATCGCGGTTAACGTACCCAGCAAACGTTTCGGTGCCAAGGACATAGTAAAAATCGAGGATAAACTTCTCAGCATCCAAGAAGTCAACCGCATTGCACTATTTGCCCCCCATGCCTCAATTAACCTCATCCGTAACTATGAGGTGGTAGAAAAACAGGAAGTTCAACTGCCCAAAGTTATCGAAGGTATCGTAAAATGTGTCAACCCCAGCTGTGTAAGCAACAGCGGTGAACCAATCTTTTCCAAATTCCAAGTTAAACACGACGAACCTCTGCTACTAAAATGCCACTACTGCGGTATAACCATAGAACAATCCGATGTTACCTTACTCAATAAGAACTTTTAAGTACCAATTAATCCCTTACTCACATGTGACCTAAGATGGTAAGGTTTGGCTCGAAAAAGAACCTGACCCACAAAACAAAAGCCGAGTGTTACTCCATAAAATACGTGAAGTAAATAGTCTAACCGATTACTCAGGAACAATACCAATAACAGACATTGAATACGCCAAGTTGTTAACAACGTCGCATATGTTTGGTGGCGTAATTATGAGAGTAAAATAGACTGCACCTATCCGTCTATGATTATCTCCACCTCTGGCACTGCCACCCCGTTATCTTTAGAATATGTTACAAATTATATTACAATGCTGCCATCAACCGAATCGTCGTCAGTTCCAACAACGCCTAAAATAAGCCCCGAGTCACAAAATAACCAAATAAACATGTTGGGTGCCAATTCTGTCAACTCGTTGTCAGCTCGTCAGCTTAGTATGGAACCACAACAAACCCCATCAACACCCCAACCTCACCCAATAACAATAACTCAACGAGTTAACGAAAACCTGACGAACCGACCATCCAACAGTCCAATAATCCCTAAATCTGAAAATACACCCAAAACAACTCCTGTTCAAGCTGATTATGACACACTGTCTAGACCACAAATATACCCCTATAAAGAACCCTTCTCAGGTTCATGTGCCCATTGCTACAATAAACCACGAACAAATCCACTACAACTACAAAAACCAACCAAAATGTGTTGAAGAGAATCTTTGCCATAATTGTGGTCAAGTCATATTAACTGCGGGCTCGGATAAACCTGTTTTACGGCAGAATACCCAACGGGGTGTTTTTAATGCGCAATAGCAAAGCCTATCATGTTTGCAGTGATTACGGCTCATCCTTTCCCCTTCCCTATCCAAAGAGTCACCGTAGATTCTGCCGAGACTGCATCAAACAGCGCCAAGTTCGTGACTCAAAACGATACTATGCTAACCGATATGGCCAACGGAGATGTTCCCTCTGGTTCCCATTTTTGTGACGACATACAGTGTTTAGTATATCATAGAAAACTACAATGGTTGATACTTATTTTTCAACCTTGATGTTTAATTCACATAGTAAATCGCTATAATCCTCTAAACCCTTTTGCTCACTATATGTTAGATAAAAGTCACCTTTTAGAGTAACGGTGTATTCTCCTGCGGGCAGGAACAAATCTTTTTCACTATAGAAATTCTCCCAAAAACCCGCATCAGGGTCATCTTGGTTCCAAGCACCGCTTTTTTGATAATCAAAATGATATATTTCGCCTTTTTCTAAAATTGATGACGTTAGTATAGTCTGACATATACCGCCAGTTGTAAAGTTTTTTCCGTCGGAAATGACAAAACTCATATAGGGTATACCGTGCAAGATTTCTATTGTATCATTATCTCCAGTATACTCAAGTGTTGCCCAGATTTGAATGGCGTCTGTGGTTTTATAGACTTCTTTATCAGAAAAAAGGTTCATTTCAAAAACATCTGCAGGGCACTGGGTGGATTGGTTGTTTGGTTGATGTGCAAGGTCATAACCCAAATAACTTATAACAATTATGCCGCAAATCAACAAAATTATGCAAAACATAATTATTTTTTTCATTATTATGCCCTACTATGCCTTGTTTTTATTACACATACGTTTATTTGATTAATATTTAAATGTTTAGAAACATTAGGGTTGTTTTAAACCAACTCTAAAGTAAGCGTTCCTCAGCCAGCAAAAACAGTCTCTCAAAATCCTGCTTTACCATCCGTTTTCCCTCTTTGTTTATAACCGGACATTCAAGGGTGTAGTTAAAAACATGTATACCACTCTCAGAGTTGAAACGTAATTCAAAGGGATAGTATTGACAGATAAGCGGTCGGGATTCATAGATGCTACATCTGTTATTTTTGAGAAAAAAACATTTGTTATTTGGTTTATTCATTTCATAAACATAGGGGCCTCTGTCTGTTATTTCTTTGGCAAACTCTTCAATCAATAGATGCGTCTCTGCTGAAATTTTATTAGCCTCAGATGCCAAGAGCAGAATATGTCGTTCTTTCTGAGGAGTATCGCCACAGCACAAACCACATCCATTACATTCAAAACAAACATTGACTGGATAGGTGAAGTCCAAATGCCTCACACAATTAGAACTGATTAACTTTGATGATTATGGGGGTTGTTTGGCACGGTGGCCTTCACCGTATTGGAAAGGTCTGCCCAGATTTTTAACAAGTTTTTTAGCAAAGACTTCATCCATGTTCATGTTTGGACAAGCAAGGCGACTGGTGTCTAGGATATAGAAAATCACATCTATGAGTTCCTCTGCAATTTTTTCTTCACCTAGTCCTTTCTTCCATGAATCACTGGCTTCACCAAGTTCAATGAAGGCAAACAGCAACTTTTTTGGAATATCCTCGGGTTTATTGTAGAAGCCCTTGGCTATAACTAAAGCTTCAATCTCTTTTTTCATCTCTTCCAGATGCAACTCTGCAACTCCTAATCCAACACTCAACACCCTGCATATATAAAGACATATTTAAAAATCGCTAAAACAACTCCTTTGTGGGGCGTATATTGCGGTATTGAAAAGATTTAGCAAACGTGTTAACCTCAAATTGCCCATGCAACATCAATTTTGTCATGCCGTTTATTTGATCTAAAACAGGCTGGTACACAACCGGTGACCTGACACATATTCACCTGATGTTCAAATCCTGCCTTCGGCAATAGTGTAGCAAAATGGTGAGGGTTCAGTCTTGTTGGAGATCCAATTTAACATCCTTATCACGATTTCTTTTCCGGAAAATATGGTGAAATACAGATGTGGAAAAAAGAGTTTGTGTTGGATATATCTCCACCCAAGTTTGGATTTAAATCCCAGTAGCCTAACCAATTGTATATTTTTGCAATATTTTTTGATTAATTTTTATCTAAAGCGCCATTAATGATGCTGTTTTTTGCATGAAAGTGGGTTGATTATGAAAAAAGTGTGGGGTGACAAACCTTTTTTAAAGATGGTATTTTTATCACTTTAATCATCTTTTTATTTGTGGCTTTTTTGACCTGTGGGAAATGCATCGATGGCTTACTATGTGTAGCTTTGTTGTAGGGTGGGGGGGTGTGGGATGATTTCTTCAATTGATTTTCTATCTTCGATTTTAAGTGAGATTTTTTTCTTAAATTCTATTCCATAACAGTTACATGACGAAAATCAACACAAGACAGATTTGTCTCATGTCTCGCGAAGAAAAATGTTAATATGGAGCACCTTTTTGATGTTACTGCATTGGTAGTGTGACCCGAGTAACAGGTTGAAGTATGTGCGAAATAATGGGGAAGCGCATTTAATTTCGAGAAAAAGCAATTTACATTTGGCCAAAAGATATCCGCTCGTTTTTTCATATACTCGAGTTAATGCAGTCATCCTATACATGATACAATTCGCATTACTGAATATATATGGCGTGTCAAAAAGGGTTAACAATACCCAAAAAATTGTAAAGGGGAAAAATTATGAGCAAAACTATTTCATCTAAATTAAAAAACTCTCGTAACCGTTTATTATCTATCTCTTTGGTCTTTGTTGCGATACTGCTGATTTCTTCTCCATTTATTCCTATATTCACACATATGGCATCTGCAGAGAATGTGTGGACTGTGACGTTTGAAACTGGCACTGGTACCAATGAACCCAACAGAGTGTACTCAGTTCCAGATGGCGAGCTATTAAAAGACATCTATAATGTCGACCTATCTGCTCCTGTAGCAAAACCTGGCTCGCTGTTTATTGGATGGACACCTGTGATTAATGAGAATGAGGAGGTTAAGTCTGATCTGACCTATACAGCTCAGTGGATAACAGACTTCTCGACACCTAGTCCTACACTCAATCATCAATGGAGCATAGTTCTAAACAATCGTGCATATATACCTTGGACCGTGCCGGCTGGTGCGCTTAGTCTTGAGTTTAATGATGTGTCAAATAGCGGTCAGACATACTTGGATTACGCATACATGGTTATAGATGATTCTGGGAGTGCTTCCATATATTTTCTCTGTCTTACAAGACATGGCGGAAGCAGTGACTATGTGAACTATTTTGGTATACCTGCTACAGCAGTAGCTAGTACAACATACAGTGGCCTTAAGTTCTCTGTGTGGAAGCTGGATCTTCCTGAATATGTGGTACGAACCATTATGTCTGGTGGAGTTCTATCAGGATCTTTTAACTGCATTGTGGGAAGTGGTGGTAATTCAATTAATGGCGTAACCTTAACATTTACAAACGTCAGAGTCGTTGCCGAGCATTACATCTATGTGAATGACCCATATGACTCTCTAGATGCAGTGCTTTATAGAATAACGCCAGTCGTTGGAATTATCGGTCAGTATGTTACAGCAAATCCACTACATATTATCGGCCATACTTATGATGATGTCACATCAAGTGCCAGTAAATCAGGAATTATACCTTCAACGGGTTCTCTGACACTAAAGCTGTATTACCAGAAAAATAGTGCTTACCTTTGGAACATCAGTAGCATTCTTGAGGGAGTCGAAGAAATTCACACAGTCTACAATGGCCAGATCCAAAAACTTAGTGACTTTATAGATCCTAATCTTCTGGTGGACGGCAAACTTTTCACTATAATCTGGCCGCCATCCGACCCTGCTGATCCTGCTGCTAAATACATACTCGAAGGCGGCGTTTACATGGAGGATCCTGCAGGTGTTGACGTAGGCATTTATACCCAGAACCTAGCAGTTACTCCCGATTACAAGATTTATTATCATGGCAATTACATCTCAGAAAACGCCACTTTGGTTAAACTTGATGATGGCCTCGAGTATGAAGATATTACCTATGCTATGGGGCTTCCACTTCCGGTACCTGTTTCTCTCATAATTGACCCGGCGCCTTTGACAGTTATGACTGCTTCTGCCTCCAAGGAATATGATGGCACTGAGTTAACAAAGATAGATGATGCCCCCATCATTGAGGGTCTTGTAGATGGTATAATCATACCCTATGTTTTTACCGCTACGTCCCATAACCCTAACGAATATACTGGGTTTCTTGTAAATGGTGAGACAGTGGGCTTTATTTTTACTGGCACACAAATCTATTCTGGTACATCTTATAACACTTACGAAATAGTGTGGGCTGACTCTGATGACCCTGATAATTCATTCACTGCTAATAAAAGAAACTATGCAATAAACTCCGAGACTCTCGGTATCTTGGAGGTTTATACTACCGTTACCTACTATGAAAACTTCCCGAACACCGTTGCTGACTTCAATGGTACAGCACCTGTTGACAACAACCACTACTGCGCAAATGACACCGTAACTGTTCTGGATAAGGCTGACCTATCAGTTTATGGCTATAGCTTCATCGGCTGGAACACTGAATTAAATGGAACCGGGACACCTTATGATTCAGGAGACAGTTTCTACATGCCAGACGAGAACGTAGCACTTTATGCACAGTGGATGGCAAAGAGTGATATTGTTGTGACTTTTGATGCTAATGCTCCTGTTGGTGCTACGGTTGTTTCTGGTCCTACTCCTTTGTCTAAGTTGGTGGAGTTTGCTAGTGCGTATGGTGCGTTGGCTGTTGTGGATGTTTATGGGTATGAGTTTGATGGTTGGTATACTACTGCTGCTGGTTCTGGTGGTGTGGAGGTAACTTCGACTACTGTTGTGTCTAATGCGGTTGATCATACGTTGTATGCTCGTTGGACTGCTGTTAATTACACGGTGTCTGTTGTTGATAGTTTTGCTGTGGTGTCTGGTGCTGGTGTTTATCATCTGGGTGATGTGGTTACGATTAATGCTGGTTTGCGTGCTGGGTATACTTTTGCTGGTTGGTTGGTGTCTTCTGGTGGTGTAACTTTGGTTTCTCCGTTGTCAGCTTCAACCTCTTTTGTTATGCCTGCAAATAATGTGGTTGTTACAGCCCAGTGGAATTATGATGTTGAGTTTACTGTTATCTATAGGGGTAATTATCATACTCGTGGTGTGGTTCCGACGGATTATAATTGGTATGGTTATGGTGATAGGGTGACTGTTTTGGATTACGGTGATCTTGCTAGGACTGGTTATTCTTTTCTTGGTTGGTCAACAAATTCCACGGCATCTGTGGCAGAGTTCAAGGCTGGTTCTATTTTTACTATTTATGGTGATGTAGAGTTGTTTGCTGTGTGGAGTCCAGATGAGTATACAGTGACGTATGAACCTGGTGATCACGGTACGTTTACTGCACAAGTTACCGATGGTTTACATTATGATGATGTAACTCCTGATGCGCCAGTAGTAACCGGCGAAACTGGCTGGAACTTTACCGCTTGGTCTCCTATTCCATCAGCAACTGTAACTGACAACGCTACTTATGTAGCACAATGGGTTCAAGTGTCTTCGCCTTCTCCTTCGCCTTCTCCTTCGCCTTCTCGGTCTGTATCTGTTACTCCTTCGCCTTCTCGGTCTGTATCTGTTACTCCTACTGCTTCTCCGTCTGTATCTGCTTCTCTAACTCCTCCTCCAACTGGTGATCCTCATAGAGATATTCCTGATATTCCGCCTGTTGAAGATGTTTTTAGGTGGGCTGTTGTGAATTTGATCCTTAGCATAGTCGGTGTAGTGTTAGTTGCTGTAGTGTTTGTGCGTGCAATGCTACTTAAAAAGAAGGATGATCGCGAAGAGGGCAAACAGAAGAACACTAATACTAAGACTGTTGGCGGTGCTGGTTATGGCGGCAAAAATGGTAAGGGTAGTGTTTCTGATGAAAAATATACGCAACGTAGACATCTGTGGCTAATAACTGCTCTGATATTGGCTGTAGCGGGACTTGTAGTCTTTTTACTCACAGAAGATATGAGCCTTCCAATGGGATGGGTAGACAAATGGACTATTGCAAACACAATTATCCTCATAGCAGAAATCATAGCCATCATATTCGTATTCAAAACAGTCAAACAAACAAAAACCATCAACACAACATCCACTGACAAAAACACACCATAAACATCCTCTCTTTATTTTTCTATCTTCCTTTTTGGACGTTTTGAGTTCAAACCTTGCCCTCGGTACCACTCCACCTTTTTGACAAACTACTGCCCAAACTATCAAAACATCTGCAAAAGGGCCGGGTAAGGGCTATTTTAGTTCTAATCGGATAATAATCTGGTTATATTTGCAGTACTCAAAAACCTATACATCTGGAAAATGACCCCGTCCCATATCAAATAGTTAACGGTTTAAGGTAATGTTGCATTGTTTGACTGTTTAGTTTTTTGCATATTGCAAGTTTTTATCTATACTTTTTCCACATCTAACTGTGCTCATACAACGCCAGTCGATGATAAATTAACATGTTAACAACAATTGCACTGTAGCGTTACCTTTAATATTTCAAGTTTTTATCCCATAGTTGCCTAAGGTGAATTATTCATGGTTAGAGCATTAAGCGTAAACCAATTAGCTTGGCAAAAAGCCCAAAAATTCCTCAATAACCCCGAATTGTATGGTGTCGAGATTTCAAAATCAAGTGCAGGTGCCATCATTATTGACGCTGGCGTCAAGGCGTCTGGTGGATTTGCCGCAGGGAAACTCTTGACTGAACTCTGCCTAGGAGGTGCGGCAAAAGTTCAATTAGGCATAAAAAACTATGGCGACATAACTTTTCCCTCCATAACTGTTACCTCGGATCACCCCGCAGTTGCCATGTTGGGCAGTCAGTTTGCTGGCTGGCGCATCAAAGACGGTGACAACATCGCCATCGGCTCAGGACCTGTTCGAGCCATAGCATTAAAACCCAAAGAAACCTATGAAGAAATCGCATACACCGACCAAAGCGACAAAGCAGTTATTGTTCTTGAGAGCAATGTATTACCCACAGATGTTCTTGTAGAAAAAGTCTGCAAAGCCAGTAACCTAGAAGCCGCAAACTTGATAATAGCTGTTGCTCCAACCGCAAGCGTCGCAGGCTTAACCCAAGTAGCCGGCAGAGTTGTTGAAGTCGGCATTCACAAACTCCACACACTTGGCCTAGACCCCAAAACTATCCGCTACGCAACCGGCTATGCCCCAATTCCCCCTGTTGGACCCGACTTTGAAGTCGCCATGGCAAGAACCAACGACGTCATCCTCTATGGCGGAGTCGTTTACCTAACCGTTGACTATGATGACGAAACCAAACTACAACAACTAGTCAATGATGCTCCCTCAATTAACTCCAAAGATTATGGTAAACCCTTCCTGCAGATTTTCCTCAACGCCGATAAAGACTTCTACAAAATCGACAACAGTCTCTTTGCCCCAGCCATGCTTATGATAAACAACGCCAAAACCGGCAAAACCTTTAAGGCAGGAAAAATAAACCCACAAGTTTTAGCCCAAGCCCTGGGCTTCTAACTTTAATTTTTAGTTCTAATTTTTTTGTCTATTTTGAAATGTTGGGCGTAGTGCCATCTGGACTGTCAAGGCAATTGTCCAACCTATGGGTATGGTGTAGAGTGCAAGTGTTGCGTTGAAGAAGCCTGCCAGGGGTAAGTAAGCATTTGTGATGGCTTGGTTAAATCCAAAGCCTATGGGGACTGGCTGGGGTAGGGCTAAGTAGAGTATAACTGACATGAGTGCAACACGGGTTATGCTGCCTATGGCTGTTGTTGTTGCGAGCCATTTGATGCTGGTGAGTATGTTGGCTTGGGGGTTTTTGCGGCAGTGTATTTTTTTGCCGATGACTACAGTGGCATACATGCCGATTTGCATGGCCAGGGTAGCGAGTAGATTGTATAGTGGACCGGTGGGAAGGGTGCCTGGAAAAATGACAAAGAGGACACTTGTGTTTAGTAGGGCTACGGCTATACCTGATATGGGGCTGATTATTAGGAAAGCTATGACTATGGGAATTTCCCAGATTTGGTAGAATAGTTGTGGTGCGAATGGTGCTGCGAATGCAAGGCCTGTTAGGGCTGGGTTTAGTACAATTGCTAGAGCGGCAAAGACTATGGTTAGGGTGAGTTTTTTGGTGTCCACTTATTGTTTTCCCAAGGTCAATGGTTTTGTTGACTATTTAAGAATAAAGGTTTCGGTTGCATGGAAAAAGTGCTGTTATTTTTGATTATTGATTTTGGAGTGAATGTGGTATAGCATATCTAATGACCTTTTATTGTGTTGCTGAAAACCAGGATGAAGAAAAGACTGATTAGACAAGAGATAAAAAATCTGAGACATCATTACAATTTTGGTCTTGAAACAAGTGATTTAAGTTTAAAATTCTCAAATTATGAATACAAGATGAGTATTTGCTAAAACTATACAAGAAATGATAAACGGGCTACAGCAGATGAAATTACGCGAGAAACTTTAGTACTTCAGCAATTATCAAGCCGATTATAGTGCAGAGACTGGTGTAGATGACGGCTCGGTCTTTATCTTCCAAGGCTGACCGTTTATGGTTCTCAATTTTCTGAAGCCGGTCATTGATGCTGTTTAGGGTGTTTTGTAGTGCAAGAATTTGTGTAGCCCCAACTTGATGAAGCTTCTTAGCTTCTGCAATCTGGGTTTCAAGAGTATCGAGCTTATCGCGTATGTCCTCTATTCTTGTCTCATTTTTGGCTACCCGTTCACGCACATGCGAAGTAGTACTCATACCACCAAACCTCAAACAAGTCTCAACACTCAGCCGAACCTCTGGTCTTTAAACCCTTCTCATCGTTTTCTTGCTCTAGCAGTTTTAGCGCTTTTAGAAGGGCTACCGTTTTTGGATTTGCCCTATCTAGCCAAATAACCCTAACCCTGCCCCGCCGTACCTTTAACCGATAATCCTCAACCACAATCCCCTCATTTTTCAAAATCGCAAGATTACGATTAACCTCATTATAGGTACTAGCAGTACTACTAACAAGCCTCATAACCTGCATCTCACGCTTCTCAACAAGAACCCTCAAAATATTTTGCCTAAGCGAAGAAGCCAATATCTTTCTAAGCTCCAAAAACCCCGCCCTCCAAACACACATCACTACCCATTACTGCATCCAAACATAGATTAGACAAAAAAACGCCTTGTTGAATTTGATCTATTCGAAAAAAACAAAAAGGAACAGCTTGATAGCTAATATGGCCATAACTATTGCAATCTGACCCGGGTTTAAATAACTCCTCTTCAGCATCAGTCTCAACCCCATCCGCCAAGTTTACGTAGCCTGTTTGTGTAGCGTTTTCTTTTAGGGTACTCTTTTTTATCAGCTCATAGGCGGAGGGTTTGTTGAAGTATTTTTCAAGTATATTCCACGTCTTGACTAAATTTATCATGGTACATCAAGATGTTTTGCAGGCTAAAAATAAAAAATATCCTTTATTCAAATGTCATCATGACTTTGTTCGCTTCGAAAAGACCCTATCTAAAATGCAAATATCTGGTTATTTGAGTGTTTCAATAAGTTGGAGTAGTTTTTCTTCAGGTGCAGTCTCTAGAAAGGTGTCCATTGTTTTTTCTGATAGGTACAGGGCGGCTTTGGCTTTAGGAGTTATTTCATAGAGATCAGATGTGCCGGTGGGTCGGATGGGGCGTTTGCCTTTTTTGGTTATCCAGTTTTGTTGTTCTAGGGCTTGGATTCGTCTGCAGATGCTTCTGTAGGGGGTGTGACGAAAGCCTTTTATTGTTTTGGTTGTGAGCCAAACGTCATAGGAGATCAGCATCTGTTTTTCTAAGATGCGCAGAATGGTGTGGTTTAGGGTTGCTTCTTTGCCGCTAAATACTTTGAGTTTTGTGCCTCGAAGCTTGCCCTCCATATGGTTGGTCTCCTTTTGTTTATGGGGTTGTTGGTTGTTGTGGGTTATTTTGGTATCTTGTCTTTTTTTGAGGGGGTTGTCTTGGGTATTTTTGGTCTAGTACTAGCGAGTGTATAGGGGAAAAAATAAAAATCTCTTCTATGTTTCCACATTTGATAGGTTTATGTTAAAAATGCCTGTGGTTTGTCGGATTGGGTGTGGGTTTTTTCCAGGGTTTGTTGGGTCTTTTCTAGTACTAGCGGCATTTTGTCGCATATATTGCTAGTACAGAAAATTTGGAGGTTGTGGTTTGTGGGAAAACGCGCGCAACAGCCTGTTTTGGTGTTTGGGAAATATATCTCCTGTTAGTATGGGTCTGTCTGTTTTTTTGAGAGATAGATCGTGAATTGGACATTAAAGCCTCTGTTATTTTGTTTTAATGTCTGCGGCTAAATTTTCCAGCAGGGGAACCCAGTAAGTTTCAACTATGTTATCCCAATCGAAATTTAATGCAAACTCTCTTGAAGCTTCCCCATATTTTTCCACCTTATCTGGGTGAAAATATGCATCCTCAATACATTTCGCTATATCATATACATCTGGTGCAGCTGTCTCTCCATTGATAGGTGTAGTCTCAAGGTTTAATCCAGTCCCCAACGACTTACATAACCAGCCATGTCCCTCAACTAACTCCGTCATGCTGCTAAAGTTATGACAAATATTGGGTACCCCACACGCTTGAGTCTCGAGAATGGGCATACCAAATCCTTCACGTTTGCTGCAAAGTAAATGTATGTCAAAACAATTCATCAAAACCGCCAAATCTTGCTCCGTAAGCATAACATTGGCCAAATTAGGATCCATGAAACGAACTACACCATCTAACCCATATTTATGGGCTACCGACAGCAGAGGTAGTCCATTTGGGTTATCAGGTGTTGTGTGGTATAGCCAAATAATGTTTTTTACATCTGGGTTTTGCTCAAGAAAATAGCTCATAGCCTTCATCGATCGGGTGTGTCCTTTTCTATCTTCCTTATCACCATTAGCCGCAACTGTCCCAAAAATAAACGCCTCCTCCGCCGCTGCATCTTCTTTGATGCCGATTCTGCTTCTAGCTTCTTGTTTATTTATGGGTTTAAATAACTTCGTATCTACTCCATGGTATATGCAATCTGCTTGTATTCCAACATCCGATAGACATTTCTGCTGCCATTTACATAACCCGATGATCTTGTAATATTCGCGGGTAAATTTGAGGATTTCTTCGGGGTAGTTAATTAGGTCCATGGGGCTGTATAGTGTTGCTTTGGGGATGATTTTGGGGAATTCGCTAAATGCCCACCAATCTGTGAATAGAATTCCTAAATCGACTTGAAACTGTTTGCAATATTGAGCTGCTGATGTAATACCAAAGGAACCATTTTTTGAGGGGAGTACGGGAATTTGATAGGGTGGTACTCCGCCTGGTTCGGTGCCATAGTATGCTGAGATGAGGACTTCAAACCCGTGTTTGGGCAGTCTGGTGCATATTTCTTTGGTGGTTTTTCCGTAGCCTGAGGCAATCCAGGGTGCTACGCTGTGCCATAATATTCTAAGTTTGGATTGAGTCTCTAAGTTTTCATTTTTATTCATTTAATTATCCCTCGTGTATTTTATATTTTATTTTAGAAGTTAAAGTCTGAGGTATGTTTGTGAAATACTCTTTTTAGTTTTTTAGAGCTTTTTTAAGAGTTTGAATTTATCTGTTTGTAGTGGTGTTTGTTTTTGGTCAGAGTATGTTGTGTGACTCTTTAGTGCAGTGTTGTAGCAAAACTTTAGTCAAGTTGCTATAATGTGGCGGAGCGTGCGCTGTGTGAATTGGTGGTTCAGCGTAAAATCACGGGCACCCTGCGAAATGAGAAAGGCACCACCATCTATGAGACTATGATGACTCTGATAACTACGTGGAGTAAACAAGGTTTAGATACGTTTGAACAAATGAAAAACAGTCTCATCCAAGCATGGACTCAGAGCTGAATACATACTTCAAGTTAATCCACTATAACACCTGAAAACAAAACCTGCCAAAGACACAATCATTTTGCCCAAAAATCTTGTTTAACAAAAATTTTTTAAGAGTCTATGATTAATACCTAAGTGGTGACTTTGAAGGATGAGGCGGATAATTTATGCAATTACGTTTATTTTGGTATTTTTTTTATTCGGTTCTGTGTTGCTTCCGTTTGCTGATGCTGATTGGGTGATGTACCGTTCTAACCCCTCACAAAGCAGTAACATATCATCCTATAATGTAGCACGTATGCCTAAACAAACTTGGACCTCCACCATACCCGCCGGTTACTCGACATCACCCATAGTTGACAACGGAATAATATATATCGGAACCGGGGACGGCAATATTTGTGCTCTACGTGCTTCTAGCGGCACAAAAATCTGGAACTACACCCTCAGCACACACATAGTGACATCCTGTCCAGTCATAGCCCAAGGTATTGTCTATATATGTTCTAATCTAACAATTTATGCGCTGGATGCTTCTACTGGTGAAAAAATCTGGAGTTGTTCTGATGCTGCATTTGGTTCATCTCCTGCTGTTGTTGACGGTATAGTTTACGTTTGTTCCTCTGGTTCTGTTTATGCGTTGGATGCTTTGGATGGGTCTGAGCTTTGGAACTATCCACTCGGCGGTGTGGCTTCTAAGGGAACGCCTGTGGTTTATGAGGGGGTGGTTTACGTCGGTGGGGGCCCTATAGATAGAGGTATTTATGCTCTAGATGCTCTGACGGGTGAACAGATTTGGAGTTATACCCCTGAGTGGTATAAGAACACACCGTGGGTGTCTGCGCCTGCTATTGCTGATGGTATGCTCTTTTATTCAACTAACCATAGGATTTATGGGTTGACTTTAGATAATGGTACTGAAGTGTGGCATAATGTAATCCATGCGGAGTCTTCGCCTGCAGTGGCTAATGGTATGGTTTTCTTGGGTTCGGGTATCTTCGGCAACCCTTTGCCTAGTTGTTGTGCTTTTGATGCTAAAACTGGGCGTCAGCTTTGGAATTATTCTGCTTCTTGGGGTTCTGCTGTTTATCCGGAGGTTGGTGAAGTTGTTTTTTTTTCTTCTTTTTCTGATCCAGCAGTTAGAGAGGGCGTGGTTTATTTTTGTTCTTCAGATAAAAATGTATATGCCCTAGATGCGGCCACAGGTGAGTTGGTTTGGAAGTACTCAACAAATAATACAAAGTCCTCCATTGTTTCGGATCTTGTTCTTCTTTCGCCTGTTGTTGGTAGGGGTGAAGTTTTTGTTTGTTCTTCCGATGGAGTGCTATATGCCATCGTTACAGATTCACGTATTATCTATTTTATTTTAGCATTTTTGCTTGTTATAGTGACATTTATCGTTACTGTTTTTGTAGTTGTGCGTTTATTTAAAAAATATTGCGTCAGATAATGGGCCTTATCTTACAATTTTCTTTTATGTTTTGTATTTTGTGTTGTTTCTAAGATCCAGTTTGATGGTTGGTTGGTATGTGTTTAGCTCTCAACGAAAATGGGTCTGTAAGTGGATTCTTTTCCGTTGAAATTTGATTTTTTGTGCTGTTTTTGTTCAGCAAGCATAATTATATAGACACATTTGTGTATATGCGCCTGTGTGAGCTAAACACATACGTTGGTTGTTTTCTTGAAAATGAATAGTGTATTTGACAAACATTCCGTCTTTGCTTTAAGTCTTCTAGCATTCAAACAAGTAAAATATGGACGTGATATAATGTCATACAATATATATAGAACAATACCTCAAACCCATCCACACCATACGCATTTTGGATGTCATACTGTTCCTCCAGACATTGGAGGCAGGGGAGTTACAACTTGGGCACACCCAGGCGGAGTTTCATACACCATAGCACCAAATCAATCAAAAACAATTTCCTTCACCTGCACACAACCTGAATGCTATGTACAGAAAGATTGGTGCAATGTGCATTTCAAAGCAACACCCAAAGGCACAGAAGAGGATACTCAATTAAAATTTGCGGTGGCCGGCCAAACCCAAGACATGTGGCTAAGTGGTGTTCCCGATCATGGAGTGTGGCAAACATATGAACTATCCGCTATAACCATTACTGCATACAATGATACCGGACTAAACACCATCATCCTCACCAACAATAGCAGTAACAGTACTATTGAAATTTCAAATTTTAGAATACTACGAGCCTACGAAATGAAAAATAATTATAATGCGATTTGTAATCCAGCAGTTAACACTGGCTCTTACGGAAATTTGGATTCATCACGTTATGATTACCCTTGTCGACTAAATTCTCCCTCCTGTGGAGAAAGAAGCGTAAGCGATGCTAGAGACAACATTTGCCATCCCACTAACGGTTTTACTATTCCTGCAGGAGGCAGTGTAGAGTGGGAATTTGACTGGACAAACCACACCAGCACCAACTACCTCACAAAAGACGTAACTCTATTCAACTTTAACGAAATCGCCGCAACAACAAAAAATGATGTTGAGTCAGATGTTAAATTAACTGCTTATATAAATGGCTCATTATTAACCACTTTCTACTTAAGCAAAAAGGAAAAACATTCTGCGTTTCCAAGTTATGATCTAACAACCAATGTAGCCTATAATGATACCGGAGCAAACACAGTAAAGTTGGTAAACAATAGCTCTGTTCCTGTTCGGCTTTGGGATGGTTATGGCGTAAACATTTATCGTGTTTATAAATCAGCAGGTATCTGTCCGCCTACCTGTGGAAGTTGCGTTATGTGCTATAATTGTTATCTTTGTTATGCGTGGTATCTTAGTTGTTCTGCGGGGTGTGAATCTTCCTGTCTAGACTGCCAAGTTGGGTGCGAAGTAAGTTGCTATGGATGTGAAGGCTGCCAAAATAGCTGCGAATATGCCTGCCAAAACTGCCAAATCTGCGAAGGTTGCCAATTTTGCGTTAACTGCGAAGGAAGCGAATTATGCCCCGGAGGCTACTATATCTGTCAACAATGCGAAACTTGCCAGCCATACTACACCCCCGGATGTGAAGGCTGCCAAAATAGCTGCGAATATGCCTGCCAAAACTGCCAAGCCTGTGAAGCAGTCTGTCAAGACTGCCAGACCTGCGAAGACTGCCAAGCCTGCATTAGTTGCCAAGGAAGCGAATTATGCCCCGGAGACTACGTATGCAACTGGTGCGAAACCTGCCAACCATACCAAACCCCAAAACACAACCCACCACCAACAAATATCCCACCAATCAAGGATACTTCACCAATCAAGGATACTTCACCAATCAAGGATACTTCACCACCCAAGGATACTTCACCACCCAAGGATACAAAGCTCACCAACCAACCCGCACAGAAAACAGAGACGGTGAACTAAATGACCCAACCAAACCCAAACCCAAACACCCAAATGTCTCCCAAAGATTTGGGGGCCCCTCTAAATCAAAGCCCCCGCCAGCCCATCCCAGCTATATACCCTCTATCTCCAGAGCGGGTGCGAGAAGTAGTCATGGAGATCCTAATCGAGCTAGATCTTGTTGCTAAAGTACAAAAAAAGAAGGCGATAAACATTGAATAACCCCCAACAAACCATACAAGAACTAACCGTCTGGACCAGCACTAAATGCAACCTCAAATGCAAATACTGCTTTGTCTACAAACTCAACGAAGCACAATCCCACAAAACAATGACTACAAAAACCGCTGATCAACTCATCAAATTCGCAGCCAAACACCTCAGCCCAACAGGACGCATCTGGTTCTTTGGCGCAGAACCGCTCTGCAACTTTGAAATAATAAAATACATCGTACATAAAAGCCGCTCAGAAGGATACAAATGGCAATTTGGTGCAACCACAAACGCAACCCTTATCGACGAAGAAAAAGTGCAATGGATGAAACAAGCCAACTTCGGCTTACTGCTCTCCATAGACGGCCTTAAAGATGGACATGATGCTAACCGAGTTTATGCAGATGGCAAGGGCAGTTGGGATGATGCTTGGAGGGGCTTAACGCTTGTAAGAGAGGTACTAAATCCTACACCCCAAATTCGCTGGACCGTCACACCCTCAACACTAAAAGGCTTAGCAACCAACATCAAAACTCTAGTAGAAAAATATGGTCTGACTAATATGGCAGTTGATTTCACCTATGAAGTGGAGTGGACCCAAACAGACCTTGCAACACTAAAAGAGGAACTAGAGGTCTTTGGCCGCTACTACCATAAGTGGATGCTAGAGGGCAAACCAGTGTTTAGTATGTTTATGCGGGATGCAAACGCCGCAATAACTCAAACGGTGCGGCCTTGGTGTAACCGATGCGGCTTAGGTAACGGAGGAATAGGAGTAGATTACGATGGAACCCTGTACCCGTGTCATCGGTTCATTGATTCGCACAAAATTCAAATCGGAGACATCTATAACGGGTTTAATGCAATGCATAAGCAGTGGATTGAGGATTGGCGCAAGATAGTGCCCTATTGTGAAGAACCAAAGAAATGTTTGAACTGCAACTACAAGATGGCGTGCAGCGGAGGCTGTATTGCTATGAACTACGACCTCTTTGGCACACCCCACATAAACGTTGAGAGCCTTTGCACCATTAAACAACTCATAGTAGACACCCTTGGAGAGTTGTGCAGGTCTTTGCAGACTAATCCAACTTTTCAGAAGCAATACCAAAAAACCGCAGCCGCTTCTCCACCACCATCCCCCAATTTTTCAGTATCACCTCATAGGCCCTGTGGTTGTTCAGACAAAACCCATCAACAAATTGTGGAGATACAAAAATGAGCTCTCCTTGTTAGAATTTAAGCGGTAGCTTTGTACTTCTGTACAATTAAGGCTCAACGGGGTGATTGTAGGGGGAACAAGATGTTCTTGTTTAATGGCTGGAACTGTTGTTCTTAAACGGGAAATGCGTAACTAAAAGCTGAACATGCAAGTTCTAAATGTCTTGCTCTCTTTTCTTTTTTTATCCTCAACTTGCTCAACTTTACTTGTGGTTAAATTCAGCAAAATTGGTTGGTTGTTTTGCAGGTTTTTAGGTTTTGGTTGTAAAAAGGTTTATTTTTTTGTTTTTGTTTAAAAATTTGGAGTTTATCGTATGTCGAGGTTTCAGGTGTATTGGGTGAAAAAAAGGTGTAAGGTTAGTGGGTTGTGTAGGTATAGGGGTGTTTTGCTTAGGTTGCCAAAAAAGTTTCATCCCCGGCTTGAGCCGTTCATTGGTGTTGATCTTGATGTAAAGGATATTACTGTTAGAGTGGTAGGTGATCAAAGGATAATAGATATTGTTTTAGTAACCTGACTTTTTTGTTTTATTATTATGTCTGGATTTTATTTGTTTGTAGCTTGTTTTTGGGTTGAACTTGAGTGAGCAATGAGGTCGGGGTAATTTTATCTGATAGTTTTTGGTATTTTTAAGTTCTGGTAATGCTCAGTTGATTGATTAAAATTATGGAGAGTGTTCACCTAAAGATAAGTAATGCGGTTTTTTGAAATGCTGTAAAGATGTCTTCAGTGGTTAATGCGTGCCAAAGTTTAAGCGTTAAATCCACCATCGCGGTCTTCTTTGAAACAA